>JBLMXG010000412.1:0-35701 GCA_050257635.1 Chloroflexota bacterium | reverse complement strand
ACGCGGGATATCCGAACGGCACGGAAAGGGTCTATTTTTTCGGCATGCCCAATATCAATAACATCATCGGGCAGGTGGTGGACCGGGATGTGAAGAGAGTCGAGTCGCTGATTTTCAAGGTTCCGGTGGACGATGACCGGCATCTGCACTTCGAAGCGCGCTTGATGCCGTACTCCGGCGAGAAGGGACGGGAGTGGCTTGAAAGCCGCCGCTCCCAAAGAGCCAAGGAGGCGGCCGATCGATTGGACCTCGTCAGAGCTGTCCTGGAAGGCAGGCTGCGCCTCGACGACATCGACCCGGGCCGCACCGATCACGTTTTGATCGAGGACGAAGTGGCCCAATCCGGCCAGGGAGCGATTCCCGACCGCAGCCGGGAACATCTAGGGCGAAGCGATATCGGAGTCGTGTTTCTCAGAAAACTTTGGGAAAGAGAACTGCGCGCCTTGGCCGACGGCCGGCCGTTAAAGCAGTGGACCTATCGCCCCGACATGGTGCCGGTTTATCCGGGCGCGTAGATGGTAGCGAGAAACGGTCAAAACTCTGAGGGTCAGCAAACACGGCAGAGGGTCAAACCGTTGTCTTTTGACATTTCGGATTTTCGTCGCTCTCACCGCACGGTGGAACATGACAGTGCTGTCCTCTTGTTGCAGTTTGGACTCGCAATCCAGGATTAAAGTGAACCGTCGCCGTTGAACACTCATTTCCTCTAGAGGCTTTCAACCTCGGGGATGTGAAACTTCCGCCGATAGGCTCCCGCGGTCACGCCCGTGATCCGCTTGAATAGCCGGCGAAAAAAGGCCGGGTCTTCGTAGCCCACCTTCCAGCCGATCTCGTCCACCGGCTCGCTCGTTCGTTCGAGCCGCCGTTTCGCCTCTTCCACGCGCAACCGCTGAACATAATCGATGGGCGCGTGCCCGGCGGCGTTCTTGAAGCGCCGCTTGAAACTTCGCCCCGGGATGCCGGCGATGCGCGCGGCTTGTTCGATGGGGTTGGCCACGGAGAAGTGGCGGGCGAGCCAGGTTTGCGCTTTATGAATTGCCGCGTCGCCGTGATCGGTCACCGGCTCAAAGACGACGTAGGGCGAAAGACCTTCGGCATGCCATTGAAATGCGAAGAACTTCGCCACCGCTTGGGCCGCTGTGGGCCCGGCGTGCTGCGCGATGAGATAAAGAATCAGGTCATGCCACGAGGTGGAGGCGCCGGACATGAGAAATTCCTGATGCTTTCCGGCGGCGACCAGCGCCCGGTCTAGTCTGAGCCGCACGTTCGGGAAATTTCGGCGAAAGGTCTGCGCGTACATCCAGTGCACTGTTGCGTCCTTGCCGTCGAGCAAGCCGGTTTCGGCGAGCAGCAGCACGCCCGAGCAGGTCGAACACAGTTGTGCTCCCGCAGCATGCATCTCGCCGAGCCATTGGACGAGCTCCGGATACCTCCCCTTTTGCCACTCTCCCCTCTCAACCAGGACCGACGGAACAACGATCACATCGGCTGAATCGACTTGTTTGAAGGACCGCTTGGCTTCGACGGGCACTCCGCTCGCGGAGGAAAGCGAGCCCGCGCTGGCTGCTACGATCTCGGCTTTGAACTGGGCGCGGTCGGCCAAGCCGTCGCCGTAAGTGCCGAGCAGATTGAACGAGTTGAGTACGTCGTAAAGCCCCATCAACGTCGAAGCCATCACCTCGGGAATCGCCACAAGGCAGACGCGAACGCTTTTTAATTCGTTCATGGCCTAAACGGACCCATTTTGCGCAAATTGCCTCTCCCGCCGCCCGGCGACCGCGGTTATTGTTTCCATGGGAGCGAAATTTTCATTGAGGAGGATCTTATCATGAAGCTCGACGAGCGAAAGCTAAATGAGTTCGTAGAAAAAGTAGTCACCGACTTGGCCGCCGGCTATGGCGGTGTCATGACCGTGCTGGGACACAAGCTCGGGCTTTACAAGGTCATGGCCGGTGCAGGACCGCTGGACTCATCGGAAATCGCCAAACGCGCCGGCTGCGCGGAGCGTTATGTGCGCGAGTGGCTCAACAGCCAGGCGGCGGCCGGTTACGTCCTCTATCACGCCGCAAGCGCCGCCTACGAGCTCACCCCGGAGCAGGCTCTGGTATTGGCAGAGGATGACAGTTCGGTGTTTATGCCGGCTGCCTGGGAAGTGCCCGCTTCGATGTTTCTGGATGAGGAGAAAACCATCCATGCGTTTCGCACCGGCAAGGGCGTCGCCTGGGACGAACACCACGAGCGCCTCTTTTGCGGTGTGGCGGCTTTTTATCGAAACGGTTATCGGAATAGTCTGGTGCGCGAGTGGCTGCCGTCGCTTCGCGGCGTGGAGGACAAACTGCGCGCCGGCGCTAAAGTTGCGGATGTGGGCTGCGGTCATGGTCACTCCACGACCCTGATGGCCGAGGCGTTCCCACAGTCGCGTTTTTGGGGTTTCGATTATCATGCGAAATCGATCGAAAACGCCCGCAGCCAAGTTCGAGAAATGAAGGTCGAAAAGCGCGTGAGCTTCGAAGTCGCGGACGCCATGACTTATCCCGCCGAAGGTTTTGACTTGATCTGTTTCTTCGACTGTTTGCACGACATGGGCGACCCGGTGGGTGCCGCGCGCCATGCGAGACGGGCGCTCGCCGAGGACGGCACGGTGATGCTGGTCGAGCCCTTCGCCAACGATCGGGTCGAAGAAAACTTGAACACGGTGGGCCGTCTTTATTACTCGGCTTCGACAACGCTCTGCTGCGCCCATGCGTTGTCGGAAGACGGTGCCACCGCCCTAGGCGCTCAAGCCGGCGCGGCGCGTTTGGCTGGCGTGTTCAAGAAAGCCGGCTTCCGTGAGTTCAGAAAAGCCAAGGCGACGCCGTTCAATTTGATTCTCGAAGCTAAGGTTTGAGTCAATTTGCGGGGTCTTGGGAGATGCGAGTTTGCCTGATGACAGTGCGAGGTGGCGCACTCGGTAGACAGTTCCAATCGTTCCAACGGTTTCAGTGGTTCCAGTCGTTTCACAGGTTCCAGATTTTGCAACCTACAGTTCGGATCACTCGCTGCAGAACGAGCGAGCGACTGCCAAGAGTCGTGCAAAGAATCCCCAGCGCCGTACGTACTTGTACATCTGCCTGGATAATTTCGAGGCGGAGCTTACCGGCAAACTGAAAACAGCGACAAGGTACCATCTATTTTACCCTGGCATCTTTCTTGTTGTAGGAAAGCGCCGGTAGCTCCGGTGGCGGTGTTTAGCCGCTGTGGGGGCGCGGAGGTTTCAGTGAGATGCTGCTGTGGACTTCGGTACGGCACAAGTATCTCGCTTTAAAGATTTACCGACGGGGTGAACCGATCACCGGAGTTACCGACTCAGGGTTCCTAGTTTAGCCGGGACAGTTCCAGCGGTTTCAGCAGTTCCAATCGTTCCAGACACGCACTGACTTTTTCGTTTACAAAGTTCTACATCTATAGTGCGATCGCGCCTGAGAGCGAGAACCACAAAGATTTTGTCGATTTTTCAGTTATTTTCGGCATCATTGCCAGCCTGCCAAAAAGCCGCGTCAATCCTTTCGGAAGGGGTTGACAGATAAATCGCGCTGCTTAAATTTTTTTAGAAATTATCCTTAAGAGAAAGGAGAAACGGTTATGTTCAATGAATTGATGAGATGGAATCCGTCGGAAGAATTGTCCAGCTGGCACCGGGACATCGACGATCTGTTCGGTCGGTTCTTCGGACGCGCTGAGGCTCCTGTGGTCGGGTGGATGCCGCGTATGGAAACCTACCGGAAGGAAAACAACTACGTCGTCCGCATCGACCTGCCGGGCGTCGATCCCAAAGACGTATCCGTTAACGCCGAGGGCAATGTGCTGACGATTTCGGGTGAACGGAAGTCGGAGGAGACGGACACCGAATACCGTGAGACCTTTTACGGCAAGTTTGAGCGCACCTTGACCCTGCCGCAAGGCGTCGAGACCGACAAGATCGCGGCGCATTATCACAACGGCGTGCTTGAAGTCCGGGTACCGCTGCCGGCCCGGCTGGCCGGTCGGAAAATCCCGATCCAGATCGAGCAGAAGGAAAATAAAAAAATCGAGCCGAAAGCTGCGTAAGCATCACGGCTCACGAATGCTCAGCGAAGAGGGGGTCGTGCAAGGCACGGCCCCTTTTTGTCATTGAGCCGGTCGCTGGCAAAGAGCGTTGCCGGTCCCGGCTTCTTATGGGAACAGAGGCACTTCCCGCCAAGGGAACAGGTGATACTTAAATGCCCGGCTGCTAAGATCGGAAATATGATCACGGCTCACGCCGACATCGTCGGCAGCTTGCTTCGGCCGCCCGAGCTCCTGACAGCCCAGAGGCAGCTCGCCGATGGAGCCATCACCGCCGAGCAGTTCAAGGCAATCGAAGACCGCGCCGTGGATGACGCCATCGCTTTGCAGGAAGGGGCAGGCTTGGAGATCATTACCGACGGCGAGATGCGCCGCCAGTCCTTTCAAAGCCAGATGACGGCTGCGGTAAGCGGCTTCGGCGAGTTTGGTCTCGACGCCTTTCTCTGGGGCGAGTGGCACGATGAAACCGGTGTGCAGAAGAAACGCCGGCCGCGCCGGCTCGGCGCCGTCGCCAAGCTCGAGCGCCAGCGCTATCTCTCGGCGGAAGAATTTTCTTACCTGAAAAGCAAAACCACGAGAGTTCCGAAAGTCACCATACCCAGCCCCGGACTATGGGCCAATTTCTGGTCGCCGAAATATTCAACGGCGGCTTATCCCACCCTCGACACCTTTCTCGCCGACATCGTTCAAATTCTGCGCAACGAAGTCACCGAGCTTGTCCGGCGCGGCGCCGTATATGTTCAAATTGACGCGCCCCACTACGGGCTTTTGCTCGATCCCGGGACACGCCCCTTCTACGAAAGACTTGGCTGGAGCCTGGATCAATGGCTCTCGCTCGGCATCGAACTGGACAACGCCGTGATAACAAATTTTCCCGGCGTCACCTTCGGCTTTCATGTCTGACGCGGCAACCAGGGCAGCCGGTGGCTGTCTCAAGGAGATTACGAAGCGATTGGCGGCAAGCTATTCCGTTGCATTAAAGCCCATCGCTTGCTCTTGGAGTATGACGATGTGCGCTCCGGCTCGTTCGACCCTTTGCGCGATATCCCCGAAGACAAAATCGTCGTCCTGGGGCTGGTGACGACAAAAAAACCCGACCTCGAACCGATCGCTGATCTAAGCCGGCGTATCGGCGAGGCAAGCCGCTATATATCCCTCGATCGCCTCGGATTGAGCCCGCAATGCGGTTTTGCCTCATCGATCATCGGCAACCGTCTTTCATCCGAGGATCAGAAACGCAAGATTGAACTCGTGGTATCGACCGCGAGAGCGATCTGGCCATGACCCGCACCCTCTTCAGGCGTCCTGCATCACCCGCCCGTGGGATCAATGCTCGCCGATCAAAAAGTGAGGGACCCAGCAGTTTTCGTACGTTAAACGGCGAACACAGCACCGTTGAGATCGGAAAAACCACAGTGCGCGACGATCGCTCTTATTCTTCTTCTTCCGCTGCTCTAAGTTTTTCCAATTCGTCGCACACGCGCTGGATTTCGCTCTCGCATTGCTCGATTTGCCGGTCTAGCTCACTTTGCTCTTCCTCCAGCTCCTGAAAATGGTCACCCACCAATACGCCAGAGATCAGCCCTAGGCCTGCGCCAACAAACCCACCAGTGACGGCGTAGCCCCATACGCTGCCGATCCCCGCGCCCAAAGCCGACCCCATAGCCGCGCCAACGCCCGCCCCTTTCTCTCGCGTCGTGAGAGGTTGCGAGCAGCCAATCATGGCCCCGAGTAGTAAAGCCGCGAGCGCGATCCGTAGCGCGTGTTTCATAGGAGCTTCCCTCTAGAATGACACGAGGCAAACTCCATGCCGCCACCGCCCTGCGTTACTGCTGGAGAAAATCATTCGGCAATTGCAAAACCGACAAATCTCGGACGCAAGCAATTCAACCTTGAGAAATGGGGGATTCCTGCGAACTTCGGGGCCGGACTCCTGCAACTGAATTTTCTCGACAATGAAGCGGGCTGCGCTAGGGTTTGTTTTTTATCAGGCTAACGGTTGGTAACGGGAGGCGGTGCTCGGTCGCCGCGCCGTGCGCTGGGGCCGCCTTGAAGATCGACAACGGATGTAACCATCGGGCCTGAAAAACAACACGAAGTGGTAAGGCCAAATACTCTGACAGGCCATCTCGGATTGATTCGGAATTTTTTTTCTTCGCGGCGCAAATACGAGTTAATCGTCTTTGCGACTAAAAGAGCGATCTACGGAAGGAAGTGCTTCTGTAGCCTACAATCCCATCGCCGCCGCGTTTCTGCCGGCTAAGCGCGAGAAAACCACATTTCGCGTCTGTCCGGTGCAGGACGGATAGTTATGGAAGAATAAGCCGATGATGTCGCCGGAAGCGAACAGACCGCGGATCGGATTGTTCGACGTGTTGAGCACCTGCGCCTGAGTGTTGATTTGCAGACCGCCGAAGGTAAACGTGATGCCGCCCGTAACCGCGTAGGCCCAGTAGGGCGGCTTGTCGATAGTGTCGGCCCAGTTGGATTTTTTTGGTGTGATACCTTCGGTGCAGCGCCCGTCCAGCTTGGTCGCGTCGAAGGGAATGTCTTTGCGCACCGCATTGTTGAATGCTCGGATCGTGTGATTTAGCACCGCGGGCTCAATGCTGAGCTTGCGCGCCAGCTCCTCGATCGTGTCCGCCTCAATGGGATGGGAAAACTCGTAGTAGCGTTTGTTGAGCAATCCCACCGCTTTTTGATCGTAGATCTGGTACGCCACCGCGCCGGGCTGGCCGAGCACGGCCCAACCGGTCTTGGCGTAGGTGTAGGAATGGCGCGCCTCGCCTTCGTCGAAAAAGCGCTGGCCGAGGGAATTCACGGTAATGCCGTAGGTGTAGCCGTAGCGGTTCGCCTTGTTGCTGATCTCGACGTCGGGAAAGGTCGCGTCGATCGGTGTGGCGTGGGCGCCCTGCCAGTGGCCGGCGGTCTTGGCGCCCAAGTCGATCGCCATCATCAGCACCTCGCCGGTGTCATGCTTGCTGCCGCGCACTTTCATCAAATCGGCATTTGGACCGAGATAACGCGCGCGCTTCTCTGCACTGGCTTGAAAACCGCCGGCGCAGAGAATCAGGGAATGGGTGCGAATCTCATACTCTTCGTTGGGATCGGACACGCTCACGCCGTCGATGCGCCGGTCGTTGCCGAGCAGCGCCGAGACGCGCGACTCGTAGCGCAACTCTACGCCCATTTTGGCTGCGATCTCACGCCACTGCATCAGCTGCCCGATGCCGCCCTCGACGCCCCCGGCCGGGTGAACAACCATGCCTGGCTCGAAGTAATAGCGCCCGTCGATGATCACGTGGCTGTCGATGTCCCATTTCATGCCGACTTCGCGCATCCAATGGATCGCCGCAGTGGATTGACTGACGAGCACATCAGCCAGAGTCTTATCGATGCGCCCGCGAGTCACGCGCTGCAAGTCGCCGTGAAATTGCTCCGCCGTGTAGGGCGGGATATGGAGCTTGGCAAAAGTCTCGTCGTCGATGTGCGGCAGGAATTGGCGGATCTCATCGGCGCCGGAAAACACCCAGCGAAACCCGGTGTGGGAAAAGCGCGCGTTGCCGCCGAACTCCGGCTCCGGCGCTTTCTCCAGCATGACGACCTTCGGTGCTCCCGCCTGCTTGGCCGCGACGGCAGCTTCGAAGGCGGCGCTGCCGCCGCCGACTACGACTACCGGAATATTTTCACTGCGCATCGCTCTCTCGCTTGCCGCGACATTGAATACCGCAAATAAAAAGTACCGCGGCGCCGGTTATTTCTTCCAAACACTCTGTATGAAACCCGATTGATCGAGCTTGGTGACGAACGAATTGTCGATCACCGACTCGACGCGCACGTTTTTGACCTTGGGATTGATCGTGCTCAGCAAGCCGTGCAGTCGTTTCATGCCATCGACATTTGTGTACGGCACCCGCTCATAGGAGCCGACCACCGAATGATACGCCTCCTCGGCATCGGCGGGATTGCTCAGGCGCAAGTTTGTCGCGATGGTCTTGGTCACGCTCTCTTTGTTGGCCGGATCAAGCAGGAAGCCAATGCTCTCGATAAGGGTTTTCAGATAGGCTTCGATGACCTGAGGCTTGGCTGCAGCGGTGCGCCGGCTCGTGACCACCATGGTCTGCGGTAGGGTCATGCCGCTGTTTTTGAAATTGTACAGCGCGGTGAAACCTTTGTGGTCGTACATCTCGCCGACCGCGCCGCGCAGTGTCGTGCCGTCGACGCTGCCCGATTCGAGCGCCAGGCGGCGGTTGAGCTCAGTACCGGGGATCGTCAGCAGGGTAATCTTCGCCTGCGTCGGATCGATGTGGAGTCCCTGCAGGGCCAGCAACGTGACCAGATGGGAAGTTGCCCCCGGGCCGCTGATCGCGAGTTTTTTGCCGCGCAGGTCATCGGGTTTTTTGATCTCCGGCCTGACGTTCAGCGTGTAGTCGAGCTTTTGAAAAAAATTGGCAACGCCGATCAGGTCCGCGCCGCTGCTGCCAGCGCTGATGAGATGGCCCGGACCAACGATGGCAGCGTCGATCTCGCCGGCGACCAATGCCGCGATCGCCAGCGGCGAGCGCGACATGACGATGTACTGCATGTCGAGGCCATATTTTTTGAACAGGCCGCGCTCGCGCGCAACCCAAACCGCGGTCATGCTCTCGCTGGTGATGCTGGAGGCAAAGTTGGTGCGCGTCTGCGCCGTCGCGGCTGTCGCCGCGGCGAGGCAGAGCGCCACCGCGAAAACGGTGAGGAACGCGCGGTGGCAGCGGAATCGGCTGCCCGGGGTCATTGGTTTTAAACTAACTCGGCTTCTTCTCGCCCACCGGCTCCACCGTTAAGAAGCCGTGCTCCGAAATATCGAAGTAATTGCCGTCGATATCCGAGCCGCGCGTCTCGGCGTAGGGCCGGCCGTTGGGGCGCTGCTTGGGCAGCTTGTTGGGATTGAACTTCTTCATTCTCTCGACGATCTTCTCGCCGCTTTCGACCTCGAAGCCGAAGTGGTAAAGGCCGTTCGGCGATTGCTGTTCGTGGTTGGGCAGGATCGCCAGATTGAAATAACCGTCGGTCAGATAAATCGCGCCGCCCTCGTTCTTGTCTTTATGCAATACTTGCATCTCGAACACGTCCATATAAAACGTCGCGAGCTTTCCGGTGTCTTCGGTGCGGATGGCCAAATGGCGAAGCTTCGGCATATAAACCTCCCAGCGAGAATTTACTCGCTCCACCCTTAGACGACCCGGGGCGGAGTTGTCAAGGAACCCGATCCTGGTTCGGTTAGCCAGTGTCGGCTCCGCGAGAAACGTCTCTCTGGATTCGATGCGGGGCGAACTTTAGCTGAGGCTAAGGAATCGCAGCACGCAGCGGCTGGCGCCTAGCGCAGTTCGAGCTCGATCTGATCGCGGTCGGCGATCAGCGGCAGCATCGCTTCGCGAATGACTTTCTCGCTCACTTCGCCGTATCTCGCTTTGAAGCGGTCGAGCGGCACCACCGCCTTGGCCATGGCGCGGTGGCCGCCGGCGCTGCCGATATCGTCGTAGAGTTTCTTCATGATCTCGCCGGCGCTTTTGACATAGCCGACGTTGCGCACGGAAATGACCACGCGGTCCTTGACCAGACCCGAAACCACGCTCCATTCCACGCCTTCGATCTGCAAGCTGAACTCGGCCATTTGCGGAATCACATCCTCGCGGTTGATTTCGCCCAAATGGATTACGGCGACGCCGCTGTCAACCTGCAGGCGGCTCAACGCCCGACCCATCGCTTCGAGATCTTCCCGCGGCAACGCCGGCCGCTCGATGCGCGCGATCATCGCCTTGTTGGCGAGCGGATAGAGAAAATTAAACGCGCTCAGGTCGGCTAAATTGCTGCCCCGCTCGAGAAACAACGTATCGGTCTTGATGCCGTAAACCAGCGCGGTGGCCAGACGTTGGGACGGCTCCATGCCGGCCGCACGCAGATATTCGGTAAAAATCGTCGAAGTTGCGCCGTAGGCGGTGCGCAGATCGGCGAACCGGGCCTTGAATGAATTGCGCTTGGGGTGGTGATCCACGACCAGGTCGATCCTCCCCAGCGGCCGATCGAAATAGGGCGGCTGCACGTCGACGAGCGCCAGCCGGGCGCCGTCTTTGTGCAGATCTTCGTAGGCGATTCGGTCGATCTGGATTTCGAGTAAGCGGATCATCGTGAGATTCTCCGGCCGGGTGATCTCACCGAAGGTGACGATCGGCGTCGTCGCGCGATTGCGCCCGAGCAGCTCGCGCAGCGCCAATGCGCTGCCGATGGCGTCGGGATCGGGATCATGCTGCAAGAGAATGTGGATCTTCTTGCTCTCGCCGAGCAACGAGCGGATCCGCTCGACCTTTTTAATATTCAGCGTGTCGAGCAATTGCGTCGCGCAGAACTCTTGGAAAATATCGGCCAGATTCAGGTGGCGGACCAGCGGATCGCCGATTTCTTTTTTGCCGTTGCCGCCCGAGGTGAGCGAGACGATCGACATCCCTTTGTCGAGGTCGCGCAGCAGCCGACAGAGACGGCCTTGGATATCCGGGTCTCGGATAAAAACAATGGCCTGGTCGACATGCTGCAATTTGAGTTTTTTGTAGGTTTCCTCCTTGAGCAGATCGCCCTGGCGCACTACGCCGCCCTGGCGTTTGATCGACCGAGCCACCGTATCGCCGGGCACCAGATAGCGGACTTCGCCCTGTTCAGCCGCGACATTGCGCATAAATTGAAACAACAAATCATCCTCGCAAATCGCTAGATACTGCATGGACGAGTCCTTAGATAGAGAAGTGTTTGGATGAGTCGTGCGCGGCGAATTTTACCGATTGGTCATTCATCACTAGCGGCGTGAGTTTATCACCAGGGTTGTGGCAATACTAGGGGTCCGAGCTTGAAGCCGGTCCCCAGGAAAACTATAAGTTACTGTTTAATCACTGAAACGGGAGGATAGACGGATGATCAATAGCGGTGAGCGAGGTTACGGTTTGCCAAAGTTCAGTCAGGCGGAAAGGGAGCGGCGCTGGGGACGAGTGCGGGATCTCATGCGCCAGGCGAGCCTCGATGCCATTATCGGCTTTCCCAACCAGAGCCACTGGGACCAGTTTCAAGCCGATGTCCGCTACCTGACTCATATTGGCGGCCATCAAACCGAAGTCGCCGTCGTCTTCCCGCTCAGTGGCGCCGTGACTGTCTTTGTCCGCGGCGGCAATGAAGTCGAGTGGTGGAACATCGCCCAGGACTGGGTTGACGACATTCGGCCCAGCCGGCGCTCCTGGGGCGAGCCGCTGGTGGAGCGACTGCGGGAGCTGAAGTTGGATAATGGGCGCATCGGTGTCAGCGGCTTGAGCGGCCTGTTGCGCGCCCCAGAAGGCACCGTGGTGACCGGCATGCTTGAAAAGGTCACCGCGGCATTTCCCCACGCGCGCGTTGAAAATGCGACGGAACTCCTGCAAGAAGCCCGCTCGGTGAAGGGATCCGAGGAAGTTGCCTGGATCGAGCGGGCCGCGGAGATCCTGGATAAGGTCGTCGCCGCGATCCTCACCAAGGCGCGCCCCGGTGTCATGGAAAACGAAATGGTGGCGACGATCTGGCAAACGATGATCGCCAACGGCGCCGACTATCCCTCCATGACCCATTGGGGCGCGGGCGAGGGAGTGCCCTGGGCTTGCCGCATAGCGCCGCACCGGCCGCTTCGCGCCGGCGATATGATCAACACCGAGCTGGAAGCAAAATACGGCGGCTACATCGCGCAAACCGTGCAGGCGGCTTGCTTGGGAAAAATTCCCGGCGAGCTCAAACGCGCCTTCGACGTGAGCGTTGCGGTTTTCGACGAGTTGGTAAAGTTCATGACACCCGGTGTCAGCTTCCGCGAAGTCGTGCGCCTCTATCAAAAACTCGTCCGCAACGCGGGCCATATTCCCAAAGGGATGTTGCTCCACGGCCGCGGCATTGGCGAAGACCGGCCGCAGATTACCGGCGAGGTCGACGGTGAGGTCTACAGCAGCGCTACCTACGCCATGCACCTCGACCTGCCGCTGGTGGAAGGCAACGTGTTCGTGCTCAAGCCGGGTGCCATGCCGGCCGACGCGCCGGACTCGATTCGTTGCGGCGACACCGTAGTCATTACCCGCGAGGGCGCGCGCCGCTTGGGAAAGAGAAAATTCGGATTTCCAGAAATTATTTAAACCGCAGCCGGCTAATTTTTGTCAAAATCAGTTGACGATCGCCGGCTTTTTCCTGTAATGCACGAAACGGCGGGAGAAATTTTTGCGGAGGAAGCGCCTGATGGTTGCAGAAGTTCGTTTTGGCGTCCAGACCATAGACCACATCGCGATTCCGGTGCGCGATCTGGAAATCAACCAATCGTTTTACCTCGACCTGCTCGGCTTGCAATTCAAGACCACCCGGCGCAACCCTGACGGCAGCCCGCGCCAAACCTACGTGCTTGTCGGCAACAACATCATCGGCCTGCATCTTCCCGGCGTCAGCGCCGGAGCTTCGGCGAGCGCTGCGCCGCGCATCGGCATCGGCGTCACGCCGCAACGCTTTGATGAGACCCTGCGCAAGCTTCGCGCCACGAATCATCCGCTGCGCGGTCCGATCGAGCATGATGCCGGCGCACCGCTGGAGCGGTCGGTTCATTTTGACGATCCCGACGGCAACCACCTGGAGTTTTGCATTCGCCGCGTCGAGCCCCTGAGCGAATGCATCAGCCATACCGTATTCGAAACAGTCAATCTTAAGAAATCTCTCACCTTCTATTCTGAGGCGTTGGGCACGGCGGTGCCAATCCCATGCGGCGAAGAAACGATGATTCCCGTGCTCAACGGTCAGATGATCGGCTTGGTGGAAGTCGCAGAGTTGTCCGAGCGCAGCAAAAAACATGGCCGCGGCTGCCATATGGCCATGGACGTGCCGCAGGAAGACTTCGATTCGATGGTGGCGCTCATCGAGCGCCACGGTGGCAGGACTCAGGGCGACAATCGCGCCGCTGACGGCTTGCGGCCCGAAGGGGAACGCAGTGTTTACTTTTTCGACCCCGACAATAATCGCATGCAGATCACCGCGCACTCGGCCGATCAGAAAGACGATCTCATTTCCGACGAAGAAAAATGGCGCCGCATCATCGCCAGCCGCAAACAGCAGGGCCGCGGCTTGAGCCGTTGGGAAAGCGGCGGAAAAAAACTGCTCTAGCTTCTTCCGTCCGAGATGGTCGAGAAGACGAGTTCAAGAAAATTATCAGACCAAGCGCTAGGTTCACAAAGTTCGCTCCCCGCCGCAGTTTTTTTCAAGTCGCAGCTTGGCGTCCTTTGCGCTCGTGGCGCGAGGCACAGGCGCCTCCGATCTTCCTTCATGGCGAAATTTGAAAAATGTTTGGTTAGTGCCGGGGGCAAGGCGCGCCTTGCCGCTACTTCTTGGCCAGGATCAAAGTCGTCCCGGGCAGCGTCTTGGGAATATCGCCGTGGGTTTCGATGGCGTTGAATCCCGCTTTCTTCAACCAGTCTGAGTATTGCGACAGCGTCCAGCACTCGCCCTCCGGCGTGTGCGTCAGCGTATAGACCGAGAAGCGCAAGGCGAAGGTCGGCTCGGTGCGCTCTTCGTTGGGCACGAAGTCGTTGACGACGAATTTACCGCCGGGTTTGAGCGCAGAGTAGGCCTTGGCGAAGAGCTCTTGATTCCCTTTCGGCGACTCAAAGCGGCAAAAGTTGCTGGCTAAAACCAGGTCATAATAATCTGATTCGATGGCGGCGCTGTGGTGCTCGCCGTCGATGAAGCGGATCTTGCCTTCCAGGCCGCGCTCTTGGTTCGCTTTCTTGGCGACCGCGTTGACGTTGGGCCAGTCGAGCTGAGTGACTTGGGCCGACGGATCTCGTGTCAAGATCGTCATGCCGAAAATGCTCGAGCCGCCGGCGATGTCGAGCACCTTGATAGCCTTGCGCTCCGTGCCGATTTTTAGAATATCGCAGAGCGCGTTGGCGGCCGGCTCGGCGATTACGATGATGCCGAGAACGAGCTTCTCCCAAACCGCCAGCTCGGTGCCGGTGTCCATGCGGCTGAGCGGCTTGCCGGTCTTGAGCGATTCTTTGAGATGGGCCATGCCGTCCCATAGCGCCAAGGCCACATGGCGAAAGTCGCCGACGTAGGAGGACTTCCCGCGCACTAAAAAAACTTCCGCCGTCGGCGTCAGGAAATACTTGCCCGACCGTTTTTCGATCAAGCCCAACGCCGGCAAACTGTCGAGCACGATGCGCGTGGCGCGCGGGTCGGTCCCGGCTTCGCGCGCGATTTCTTCGGCGGATTGAAAACCCTTGGCGATGAGACTGAAAAAATCGTATTCGATGGAGGCGTCGAGAATTTGGCTGTTGGCGAAATCGCCTAAGATCCGCATCAGCGGACGGGGTGATATTTCCTCTTTGGTGGACTCCGCCCTATTCATTCTTCGTACAGACCTTCTTTTTTAATCTGCTGATAGACACCTTCGAAAAACATGGCGAAGTAGGATGTGCCCATGCGCATGCAGTATTCTAAGTTGAACCCAGGTCGAGTTTCAGCCTTGCCTTGCATGAGCAGGTTTTTCAACACCAGCCAATCGAGATCGGCGTGGGCCATGATGCCGTCATGCTCTTCGAGATCGGCTTTGGCGTGCACCCGGAAGTAGATGATCTTTTCTTCGGGGAACTGGTAGACTTTGCGCAGTGCGCCGCCAAAGAAACGCGCCCAGTGGCCCACCGCCTCTTCGACGCAGAACGACGCCCACCACTCGGCGATGGTGCCCTCGTAGAGCACGCCGCGGTAATACTCCAAGAACGCGCGGCACTCGGCGAGCATTTCATACTCGATCATCTCGTCGTCGCGCAGACCGAAGTTGCGCCCCTGCTCGAGCACGATTTGAATATGGCCTGGGGGCTTAGGATGAATCATTTCGTCGGCGACATGGGCGGCAAAATGTTTGAGGAGTTCCGGATGACGTTTGAAAAACGGCTGCTGGCGCTGATAAGCAACGCCGTGAAAATTATTGATTTCGGCGACGAAGCCGTACCAGTTCTGCCAAAAAATTTTGATCGCCTCCATCGGCAGCGTGCCGCTACCCATGTCCGTGTGAAAGCGTCCGTTGATTAACCACCGGTCGGCGATATTCAACAGATACGCCTTCAAATCGGCGATCACCGCGTCGGCTTCCTGCGGCGCCAGTATCTTATTGGAAAAATCCTGTCTGCCCAGTCCCATCGTTCACTCCTTAGTTGCGCGTTTCCGATGACGCCCTTTGGCGATTGCCGGAGCGGACCTTCAACTTTTGAACCCTTGAACTTTGAACGAATTCAATAGAGCGCTCCGGGGTTTAAAATATTATTCGGGTCGACCAATTGTTTGATCTCTTTGATCACGTCGTAGAGGCTGCCGAGCCTTTGGTACGGCAGCGCCCCTTTGGTGCTGAGCGTCGGCGCAGTCCAAACCACGCCCCGTTCATTGCTGAACTGCTGCACCCTCCCCATCCATTTGCGCAATTTGCCGACGTCTTCGTCGTCATAGGGGTTATAAAAGACGAAATACTCCTCTTTGATTCCGAAATCGCGAGTGACGTAACTGTCATGCTGCGGCGCATGCTCAGCGTCCCACAAGCCGCACTCGCGCTTGGCCGCTTCGTCGAGATCGTACATTTCTCGCAAATGAGTCAGCGGATACATTTTTGACGTCACAGCGAACATGCCGGTGTGGCGTACCACCGTGCCGCACCAGCCGTCCGGACCCATGACATGCCAGTCAGGCCAGCCGTGCAGTCCATGCTCCTGTGCCTTGGCGCCCATCCCCTTTTCGGCGACTTCCGGCACATTAACGCCGCCGGCGTCTTGATAGATACGCCGCATGCGTTTTTCTTTGAGCGCGAGCTCTTCTCCATCGCGCGCCATCAGCATGGTCTTCAAAAAAAACCAGCCGTCGTCGGGAATCTTGCGGTTGTCATAGAGACCCTCTTCCATCGGCCAGTGATACTGCCAGCGGTCGGTAAAATGGATATCGTAAACCGCCTCGCCTTTGACCTGCTCGATGAGCGCGCTCTGCACATCAGCGAGTTGATCGCGGCGGAAGCAGTAGCAGTAATCATGCAGCCACTCGCGCTTACCTTCGATGGCGCGCAGGCAAACCTTGGTGATGATGCCCATGGAGCCGGCGGCGAGGGTGAAGAGGCCAAGCAGGTCGGGCAGGTGAATCCATTTCTGAAAAGGGCCGAAGCTCGTCCCTTGATTCGCCAACGCGCCGAGGCGGATGGTCTCGCCGTTGGCGAGCACCACTTCCAGACCGAGCACCATGTCGGCAATCCACCCGTAGCGCGTCATGCCGTAGCCAATGCCGCCCTTGTTGATCATCGCGCCGATCACCACGGCCGGACCATAGGTGCCGAAGTTGGGCAGCATCAATCCATGCTGCCTGAGCGCATGGTGAATCGCGTAGACGCTGGCGCCGCCCTCGGCGATGACATATTGCATGCGCGGATTCACTTCGAGGATTTTGTCCATCCCGAGCATGTCGAGCAGCAAGCCGCCCTTGAGTGGCGAGCTGATGCCCATGCCCACACCACCTTTGGCAACGATGGGAATCTTGTGCTCGTTCGCGAATTTCAAAATCCCGGCAACCGGCTGGTTGCCTTGAGCGTCAGACTCGATGTACACGATCACGTCGGGCAGCGCCCGATAGGCGCCGTACGCCAGGGTGTGCTGATAGTTGATCTTGTCGATGGGATTGGTCGAAACATAACGCGGGCCGACGATCTCCTTCAGTTTCGCGACAATCTCATCGAGGGAAAGCATGGGGAAAACAATTGATAATGGAGAATTGATAATTGAAAAATTAAAATCCGGACAAAATACGCAGCCCTTGTCTGGCTGATGAGAAGCTGTTCAATTTCGGCATTATCAACTTTCAATTATCCATTTTCAATTATTCAAAGCTGCAGGTGGCTGCCACCGGTGATCAAAATGTGGCTGCCAGTGAGCATGCTTGCTTCATCCCCCGCCAGGAACGCGATGGCGCCGGCGACGTCCTCGGGATAGAGGTGTTTTTTTAACGGACGGGTGTCCTTGACCCTTTCCCGGAAGGCCTCGGGCATGATCATCGACGCATCGGTCAGTGTGAACGCCGGCGTGACCACGTTGACCGCGATCCCTAAAGGCCCCAATTCGATCGCCATGGTGTTGGCCATGGATTCGAGCGCGGATTTCGCCGCCGCATAGGCGCCCATTCTCGGCAGCGGCTGTTGCGCCAGCCGAGTGCTCACGACGATGATCCGCCCGGCCTTTTTCTCTTTCATCGCCGGCAAGCAAGCGCGGCTGCAAAAGAAGAAAGCCGAAAGCTCATGTTCGATGGCGCGGTGAAAACTCTCCCACGAAAGCTCGTGCAGCGGACTTACCTCAAACGGGAAATAGGCGTTGTTGACCAGGATATCGATAGCTCCGAGCTCTTGTTCGGCGGCCTTGACCATGCGATCAATCTCAGCCTGCCGGGTCACGTCGGCTTGATAAATCATGCCGCGACCGCCGGCGTTTTTACTCTCCTGCAAAACCCTCTCGGCGGCATCCCGATTTTGGTTATAATTGACGACGACGGCGGCGCCCCCCTGAGCCAGGCGCACGGCGGCGGCAGCGCCGATGCCACGACTGGCTCCGGTGACGAGGGCGACTTTGCCTGCCAAAGGGCGACTGGTGAATGCAGCAGGCATGTTGGAAATCGCGTTAAATCGCGACAGCGTCTTCGGCCGCGCCCTTTTCGTACTTGGCGGCGTTATTTTTAAACGACAGAAATTTCATCTTGACGTAGGGCGAGCTGTAGCCGTTCAAGATCCGCTCGACTCGCCCCGGCTTGCTATAAAAGGACTGGAACGCCCAGCCGGTGAGCTCGCCCAATTTTTGTCGCGAAAGATGCTTGGTCGGCATAACGCAGTGTTCGAGATCATATAGGCTAAGGTTTTCGATTTCGATCAAGCCTTCCTTGATGACTTTCTTATAAATCGGTGATCCCGGAATCGGATTGAGCAATTGGATCATGACGATGTCCGGATCGATTTCATCCACCGCTTTGGCGCGCTGGCGAATTTTCGCCTCGTCGTCTTCCCAGAAACCGTTCAGATAAGTGGAAATTGTCGAGATGTCGTTCTTACGCAAAAACTGGATCAATTCCCGCAGCTCTTTCACACCGACTTTCATGGTGCCTTTGCGCGCCTCGGCGATCTCTTCGTCGGTACCGCCGTCGATGCCGATCAAGACCTGATACAAACCGACTTTCCGCAGCCGCGGCACCAGATCCGCGTCGCGAATCAAGTTTTGCGCCCGGCTCAGGCAAAACCAGCTCACGTCCAGTTTTTTTTCTTCCAAGGCTTCGACCAAATCGACCATTTTTTGCCGGTCAGAATTGAAGTCGTCATCCATGAAGGTCAGCGCTTTAACGCCGAACTTCTTGTTGAGCAATTCCATCTCATCGGCCACCGCCCGACCGCCGCGGGTGCGATGGGAGCTGAAATCGCGCGGATTGCGCGGGTCCACCAGCCACCATTCGTAGCAAAAGTGGCAGGCGCCTTCGCAGCCGCGCGACGTCACCGCCTCGTTGTAGTTGGGAATCACGGAGTAGCCGTAATATTTATCCATCGGGAACAAATCGTAGGCCGGCATCGGCAGCTCGTCGAGATTCTGAATCACCGGTCGCGCCGGGTTGAGAACCACCTCGCCGCCGTTCCGCCAAACCATACCCCGGATCTCGGCAAACTTCGGCGCCGGCTTTTTAAGCTCTTCGAGCAACTCCCATAAAGGATATTCGTTGTCGCCGAACACGCCGACCATGGCGAAGTCGAGCTGCGGATTTTCTGTCATGATTTTCTGCGGCACGGCGGTGTACATCAACCCGCCGCCGATGGTGATGGTTTGCGGCAGCGCCTCCTTGATCCGCTTCATGGCGTCGTGGAAGCGGTTGAGCTGCGCTGCGCCGCCGGCTGCGGCGATCATCGCGCCGAAGAAGACCGCCTCGGGCCGGCGCCGCCTGATCTCGTCCAACATCTGGTCGTCGTCCAAACCGAGAGCGCGGCAGTCGAGCACCGAAACTTCCGCGCTGTTCTTTTCACGGATGAATGCAGCGACCTGCGAATACAGTGGATTGACCGCCAAATGGCGATCGCCCCAGGGCGCCCAGTTCCCCATGGGTGGCGTGATAAATAGGAGCTTCATGCTATCTCCTGTCAATGGCGGGATTAGTCCAATCAAAAATATTTAATACTTTAACGATTGTCAAGGTTTCTCGGCCGCGGCGCCGATCGTACCGCGAAGCGATTGCGGTCTAAACTCTCCGCTGCCATCGCTCCTGTATATCTGTTGACAAGGTTCCGACCTTTTGGTAGTGGTTCGCAGGCTAGGTAACTTTATAGCCCGTTTAACAAGTTTACAGGAGGGTCTTCATTTATGGCTCAAGCCGCCCAAGAGGAGCAACTTTTAGATATACGCGTAGCTGAGGCGTCCGCCGCGTACAAATTTTACCTCAACCAGGAAAAGAAGATTTTAGGGACGGTCGCCGTCGTTATCTTTTTGACCATCTGGGAGTTGTGCGGAAACACCTGGCAGCTGATCAACCCCATGTTCATGAGTGCTCCTTCGCTGATTGTCAAAGCGGCCTATCAGCTGTTTGCTTCCGGTGAGATCTACAACGACCTCTATGTCAGCGGCATCGAATTTTTTTGGGGCTACGTGCTTTCCGTGACTTTCGCTATCCCTTTTGGCATCGCCATCGGCTGGTATAAAAAGTTTGCCTATGTCTGTGACCCGTTTGTCAATGCCATGAATGCGACGCCCCGCGTTGCCCTTTTGCCCCTGGTAATAATTTGGCTCGGTATCGGAATTCTCTCGAAGGTCGGAATCATTTTCTTGGGCGCGGTTTTCCCGCTTTTGATCAACACTCGCGACGGTGTCAAGACCACTCCGGCAAACCTCCTCACCGCCGCGAGGAGCTTCGGCGCTTCGGAATGGCAAATTTTCAAGTCCGTGGTTCTGCCTTCCACGGTGCCGTTCATTCTCACCGGTCTCCGCTTGGCGGTCGGCCGTGCCTTGATTGGTGTCATGGTCGGTGAACTTTATGCTGCGACTGCAGGCATCGGCTTCATGATCACCGTGGCAGGAGCAACCTTCCAGACGGATAAGGTTTTTGTCGGCGTCTTGGTCTTCGCCATCAGCGGCATGGTCTTGACCGATTTAATTGACCGCTTTGAGCATCGCTTCGACAAATGGCGTCCCAAGGTTGGCGCAGAATAAAAGCGGTAAAGCTTTAGGCAAAAATTAAAGAGGCGCTAGGTAAGCTCTAGCGCCTCTTTTTTTGCGCTTCGTCGGTATTTAATTTTTCCGCCTTGGCTTGAACGGCATCGGTTTCGTAAGAACGACTCATCCAGCAGCAAGCCGCTTGATACTACGACCTAGTCGGTTCCATCTTGCCAATTGTCACCCCTATACTTTATCGCCTGAATTTCGCCGTCGCACCCAGGGACCAGTGTGAGTAACGACATGAGCCTGGAGCCGGAAAAACAAACCGTGCGGTCGAAAAAGCTTTTGCCTTTCTCCTATTCCATAGGAGTGATGATGAATTTTCTCACGGGGGCACCGCGGATCAAGGTCGACATAAGAGTGCGAGACAACTATATTCCCGACGAAAGATTCGTTCTTCGCTCGCTTTTTGCCCCGATACAGCTTAGGGATCTTGGCGCAGAGGGAACTACGCCGTAAATTTCTTCGATCTCTCACCATTTTTTTAAAATCTTGGTGAGTCGTTTTTTTTAACTTTTGTTGTTATAGAACGTCCGATGAGTAATCAGCGCCGTCAACTCGCCATCCGGGGGGTTATTTTCATTGCTTTGATAGCGTTGCTATTCTTTTTTAGCCGCTATATTCCGCGGCCTTTCACCGTTTTCGCTCCTCCCGGCGAGGACTTCGATGACTTCGAGGGCATCTACTCAAGCAGCGATCGGTTGAGTAAGTTTCTGCAAAGTTTAGGGCCTTATTCTCCCGCCGTCTTCGTTTTGCTGCAGGTTTTACAGGTCATTGCGGCGCCCTTCCCAGGCGAGCTTACCGGCGTCGCCGGCGGCTACGTGTACGGCAAGACCGTCGGATTCCTGCTTTCGACTATCGGTCTGTCGTTAGGCTCCTGGGTGGCTTTCGAACTTGCCAGCATTCTCGGCCGGCCGTTTGTCGAGCGTTTTGTTCGACGGGAGGTTTTGGAAAAATTTAACTTCCTGACCACCAAGACAGGAACCTTGATTTGCTTCGTCCTATTCCTTTTCCCTGGTTTCCCCAAGGATTATTTATGCTACGTCCTCGGTCTGAGCCGGATGGGGCTGGGCACGTTCTTGGTGGTTTCGATTCTGGGACGATTGCCGGGCACCTATTTGCTCACAGTGCAGGGCGCCACCATCCGCAACGAAGAATACCATACATTTATTATTCTCGTGGTCGCGTCGTTGGTGGCGCTCCTTGTGGCTTATTTGTATCGAAACCAACTCTTCGATTGGCTCAAGCACCGTCACGAGCACAAGTGACCGAACCGGCAGCGAGAATTCTCCTATAGTTCCACGTCACGTCCTGGCTAAAAACTTGCCCCTCGCGTCAAAAAATAAAAAACCGGAGCCGCCACAATTCGATACCAGGCGAAAGGCGCCAGCTTACCCCGCTCAAGATAACGTACGAACCCTTTCACTGCCGCCAGCGCGACGATAAAGGAGACTAGAAAGCCGACGCCGAGCTGCAAGGAATCATGAACGGCCAACTGGTCGCCAATTTTGAGGAGCTCGTAGCCGGTCGCTGCAAACATCACGGGAACGGCGATTAGAAAGGAAAATTCCGCAGCGCTCTTGCGATCCAGGCCCACCGCCATGCCACCGACAATCGTCGCCGCCGCCCGTGACGTTCCCGGCCAAAGCGCCAGCACTTGGAACAGCCCGACGCCCAATGCCTGCCAGAAGGTCAGATGATCGAGATCTTCGGCCGCGCGTCGCGCCATGAAGCGCTCGACCAGCAGGATCGCGGCGCCACCCGCCGCCAGCGCCCAAGTCACGGTTTCGGGATTGAAAAGCTCTTCTTTAATCCGATGGCGCCCGAGGTAGCCAGCCACCAATGCCGGGAGCGTGGCGAGCGCGATGCGCCAGAGTCCCGACCAGCCGTCGAGAGCGGATCTTTCTCTGATCAACGAGCGATCTCGCCCGGGGATGAGTCGGATAAATCTCTTCCAGTAGAGGAAAACAACGGAAAGAATTGCTCCGAGTTGAATGACGATCTCGAAACCGGATGCCTTATCGCCGACGAAGCCGAGCAAGCTGCCGGCGATAATGAGGTGACCGGTGGATGAGACCGGCAAAAATTCGGTCAGACCTTCGACAACTCCCAAAATCACGGCGATTACCCAATTGTTCATGCTTTCCCCATGGCGCTTTTAATTTGTTGCGGTTTGAAAATGGCGCCGGGCGAGCGAAGTTCAGCGCGTTCCTGCACCGTTTGATTACGGCTTCGCGACCACCAGATATTCGTCCGCGGCCGCCAATCGACGCAACGACTCGCCGACATTTTCCTCCAGCCGCGACAGATTTTTTTCCTTCACAATAATCAACAAAGGTTGTTTAGCGCTTTTCCAACGATTGCGAAATTCATTGAAATCGAGCATGGCCTGCCCCCATCGGGTGACCGGGTCGGCGCGTTTGCCAAGCGCGTAATAGTTACCCAAAAAAGTCCGCTTCTTTTTGCCGTTCGTGATCAACCAAATTGGTTGCTCGGTGCGCAAATAAAAGGCCGTGCCGGCGAGGTAAGTATCATAAAAGACTACCTGGGTCGCTGGTGCGACATAGCGACGCGCCGCGGACGCAATAGCCTTCGCGGAGCGATCCGGCGCGACCGCGATCTCCATTTCCACGACAAACACCAGAAGACAGCACAGCCCCAAGCTCTGAACCCAATAAAGCGAGCGTTGACGGTCCGCCTCGCCGGTATGTTTAGCGGTTATCAAGTAAACCAGCACGGCCACTGAGACCGCCGCGTAAACCCATACTAGGGAAGCCATGCTGTCTACGGTGTCACGAATTTGCCGAACTAAAATCATTGGAAAAAATGTTCCCAACGCCATATAGAGGGCGGTTGCGGCTTGGATCCACCAGGTGAGCGATAAGTTAAATCGCAATTGGGCTCCAGAGTGGCGATGGGCGCGCACCAGCGACGCGGCGGTCAGTACCGCTAACGCGGGAAAGATCGGCAAGATATAGTGCGGCAACTTCGACTTTGAAGCGGAGAAAAATAGCAGCGGCAGAGCCACCCAAAGAATTAAATAGAGGGTTTTGTCATCCCGTCTAGCTTTCCAGGCATCTTTGACGACCACCGGTAACAGCAGTGTCCAGGGGAAAAAACCGACGAGCAAGACTAAAACGAAGTAAAACCATGGTTCGCTGCGATCGAACTGAGATGTAGTAAACCGACCAAAGTGTTCGTCCCATAGATAGTAGCGCAGGTAGCCGTCATTATGCGCATTGGCCGCGAGATACCAGGGCAAGACGATGGCGAGAAACAACAGAATCCCGGAAATGAGATAAATCCGCTGGAGCACCGCCCAGCGATGGCTCAGCAATAGATAAAAGAAGATCACCATGCCCGGGATCATGATGCCGATCAGACCCTTGATTAGCGTGGCTATTGCCAGAGCGGAGTATAAGACCAGACACCAGACGCGTCGCCGCCGGGTGTCCTCGCTGTGTGCTGCTTCGTAAAATGCCCATAGAGCCAAGGTCAAAAAAAACGTCAGCGACATGTCGAAGATCACCACGCGAGCCAGAATGAAGAATTCCGTGCTCGCAAGCAAAATCAGGATGCTCCAAAACGCTACCCACCGGCCCCAGCGAACCAGCGCAAATCGGTAGATCAACACCAGGCAGCCAAAGGCGGCCAAGGCCGACGGCAAGCGCGCTGCCCACTCGGACAAGCCAAAAAAATTAAACGACGCAGCGACCAGCCAGTAATAGAAAATCGGCTTGTCCAGGACGGCGTGAAAATTTTCATGAGGCGTGATCCAGTCGTTGAGCACGAGAATCTCTCGCGCCTTCTCCGAGTTTCTCCCTTCGTCGGGTTCGAATAGTGCTGCTCCGCCCAAACGATAAAACAATGCAGCGACGAGTGCTGCCCAAACTAACCAGAACAGCCAACCTTGTCCTGCGCCGCTCGCGGCGGACTCGCCTAAAGGATTGGAATAGTCTGCGGAGTTAGGAGTCACACTCGGCTCGAAATCGAGATCAAGGGTCCAGGTTTACCTGAGGAACAGCTATTTGCAAGTCATGGGCGGCTCGCTCGTTCCAGCGAGGCGCCGCCGCAAAAACTTCCACGGGGCTGGGCATCAATTTACGAATTCGCAAGCCGGTATCGGCCACTCTGCCACGTTGACATCACCTACCCAGTGACGTAGCGTTAAGCTTGTTTCGCAGGAGGTATCCTATGCTCGGCAGTCTCGGCGCTCCAGAATTGATCGTTATATTTATCGTTGCCCTGCTGGTTTTTGGCCCAAGCAAGCTTCCCGAGCTAGGCAAATCCCTTGGTGAAGCGATCCGGGGATTCAAAAAGGCGATGAATGACGTTGAGAAAACTCCCATCGAAGGCTCATCATCGCCGCACGATCCGAAAAATACGACCAAACCGTAGATTCGCTCCTCTCGCGCTCCGACGCCGTGGGCGAGCGATGAAGCATCTCTCCAAAGCTGCGAGCCTTTATCTTGCGGCGCTCTTGTTACTTGCCGCAGCCACGCAAGCCCATTCTCAACAACCGGTCGCCAGCTTTTATTATGACGAGCGCGGCAACGTCAGCCGCCAAGAACAGGACACTAACGGCGACGGCAAGATGGATCGCTGGATTTACTATAATCCGCAAGGGCAAACCGAGCGGGTCGAACAAGACGTCAATTTTGACGGCAAACCAGATATCACCGTCTACTACGAAGCCGGAAAACCGGTGCGCCAGGAAATCGCGAGCAAGAACGACGGCCGTGTTGATACCTGGCTTTACTTGAATGCCAAGGGGGAAATTGAACGCAAGGGCCAAGACACAGATCAGTCCGGCAAACCGACCCTGTGGATCTTTTATGAAAACGGCCAGCCGGTGCGCAGCGAGGAAAGCGGCAAAGCGGCGGGCCTGTCGAATCGTAAAGTTTTTTACAAAGAGGGCAAGATCAGTCGAGTCGAAGAAGACACCAACGGGGACGGTGTGGCTGATAGTTTTTCTTATTATGAAAACGGCCAGCTGGTCCGTAAAGACTTGGATCGAAAAAATCGCGGCAAGGTCGATCTATGGGGTTATTATCAGGACGGCCATCTGATCCGGCAAGAAGAAGATTTGCACGGCGATGGCAAGGTCAGCCGAATCATCTATTTTCGCGGCGACGAGGTGGTGCGCCGCGACGAGGATACCGCGCGTCGCGGCCGTATGGACATGATCGAATTATTTTCCCAAGGCCGGCTGACCAAGCGCTTCCGCGATACCAAGGGTAACGGTAAATGGGATACGGTTTCTTACTATCAGGATAATCAGCTTGTGCGCGAAGAACGCGACACCAACGGCGATGGCATCTTCGATCTCCGGGTACTCTACGATAACGGCCAGATCAGCGCCCAGGAAGCCGATACTAACGGCGACCGCCGCGTCGATGTCTGGGTGAATTTCCAAAACGGCGAGCGCGTCGAACAGCTTGAAGACCAGAAATTTTCCGGGAAAGTCACCGCGCGATATCGGTTCAAAGACGGTCAGGTTGTGGACCAGGAGCAACTGGATAATGCGGAGCCGCCGCGTCTCTCTCAACCGTTTGCTTTGGTCGAAGACGAGCTGCGAAGCCTCGATTCCGGAGGTAGTTCGGCGGCAACCGACGGGCCGGCGGCGACTTCCTTTTCGGGGTTGGAGTCGAGCCCCGAATAAAGTAAGATTCCCACTCTGGGTCGGCACGCGATGAAGAGACGATTCGGCTTATTTCTGCTGCTCACGCTCATCGTGGTTTACGCCTGCGATCCGGTGCCGGTACAATACCCGCCTGGCTCAGCCCAGTACCCCAACCCAAGTCCAAATACCGTTCAAGCATTACCGGCTCCGCAACCGCCCGAGGTGAGCAGCTCGCAACGGTGGCAGCATGCCTGGGGCAAGGCTATGGAAGGCGTTGCCATGGGCGGTTCGATCGCCGGCCCTTACGGCGCTGGCGGCGGCTTGATCATCGGTCTGATTACGGGTTTGGTCACGGCCGATTCTTATTACGGTCGAATCAACAACCAGATTCATTCCGAACAGCAAAAAGATCAACAACTGGAAGCAGCCATCGAGCAAGAGCTGGCGCGTCAACGCGGTTTGGAAAATCAGATCGCCAATCCCCCGGCGTCAGCCGCGACGGGCGGCGCGGCGGCGCAAGCGACGGCGGCAACGAACCAAGCGCCGCTATCTACCTCAGGCGCGCCTCCGGCCGCACAAGCTAATCAAGCCAGCGTTACGGTCGCCTCGCTGCCGAAGCCAGCGGCGCCACAACCTGCGCCGCGCCCGTTTAAGAACGTAGAAGTTAGAGACGTGAACGGCGACGGCGTTCCGGATTTGTGGATTTACTTCAATCCACAGAAACCCGATGAAATTGTCCGCCAAGAAGAGTCCACCAAAGGCGACGGCCGTGTGGACACCTGGAGCTATTTTAAGGATGGCAAGATGGTGCGGCGCGAAGTCGACAGCAAGCAACTCGGCAGGCCCGACACGGTCTATTTTTACGACAACGACAAGCTCGTCCGCGAGGAGCGCGATGAAACTGGAGGGGGCAGCGTGACCTATCGCGCTCTATACCAAAACGGCCGGATCGCGAAGGTCGAAAAAGACACTAAGGGAACGGGCCGACCCGATCTCTGGACTTATTACGATACCAGCGCGGAAGGCGAGGTTGTCGTCAAGGAAGAGCGGGACCTCAACGGCGATGGTCTTCCAGACTTATGGTCCTACTACGAGAATGGCCGCCTGGCGCGCCGCGACGTGAACGCCGTGGGACTCGAAATCCTTGAGAAAAAAGAAAAGCTTCCCACATCGTCGACCGAAATTAGCCAAGTAAATATTCCAGGCAATTGACATGGCCCAGCAGAGCTTCGTCGATTGGGGCGACTCCGGACTCCTATCCCTGTTCCGCAGCCCTTTTATAATTCCGTCGCTCCTTTTCCACACATTGTTCTTTCTGCTTGTCTGGCGCGCCGCAACTTTTACGATCGCCAAAACCGAGGAGGCGCCGATTTCGGTTCAACTGTTGGAAGTGAGAAGCGGCAATTCTCCGAACAAAAGCATCGGTCCTGGCAACGGTCCAGGTGGGCCGCGCACGATGCCGAAGCTCGGCGCGCCGGTTCCGCCGGCGCAACGAACGGGAAAGCTTGACAGTGGCTCGCTTGAAACTTCAGTAGCAAGCAACCAGCCGGCGGAAGCCGCACCGCCGCCAAAACCAGTTGCCTTGCCAGGACCGAAAGTTTTGGCGGCCGACACGCGCAATGATGCGGTGAACCCGAAGGAAACCTCCACCGATTCACTAGTTCGTCTGCCGACCCGAGAAACACCGACTCATCTCCCGGGCAGCAGCGCCGCAGACTTGGAGGCAAATCAGCGGAGTCTCGCTGCGCTCAAGGGTACCGGCGATGCAGCGGGAATCAAAGCGCTTAAAGAAGGAGCGCAAATTCCCGGCGCGCTCAAAGGTAGCGGCTCGGGAACCGGCCCGTACGGCGTTCCGGGCGGAAGCAGGAGCGGCACGGGCTTGGTCGGCGGCGGCACCGGAACTGGCACCGGCGGTGGCAGCGCCACCGGTTTACGCGGCCTGTCGGGTGCCGACTACAATCAATACTTGACTCAACTTAAAAAGCGCGTGCAGTCCGTATGGAAATATCCCGAAGGTGTTTCTGGCGTTCAAAAGGTCGCGATTCTTTTCACGCTCGATCGCGCCGGTAGGCTGGTTCGGTCCGAAGTGCTGGAATCGACGGATGCCCGATTGAACGCTAGTGCAGTCGAGGCGATGAAACGCGCCGCGCCGTTTCCACCGATCCCAGACAGCCTGAAAGACCTCGCCAATACTCCCTTGCGCATGCAGTTCACGGTTACTATCGGCGTGCGCGGCTAGGCGACCCCTCCGCCCCGTCAGTTTCATTGCAATAATTATTATTTAAGGTAATCATTTTCGGACATCGGGAAGGAATAATCATGCAGGCGCAAGGTCTCGATTTTATCGACATCATTCATAAAGGTGCCATCGCCACCTATCCATTGATCCTTTTGTCGATTATTAGTTTGACCGTGGTCTTCGAGCGGCTGTGGTCGCTGCGCAATATCGGCTCGATCACGCTGAGGGTGACCGAATCGATCCTCGATCCGATCAAGAAAGGCCAGCGAGACTTGGCGATCGCGATTTGCAAGCAAAATTCTCACTGCCCGGCCGGCCGTATTTTTCTCAACGTGTTGGAACACAACGCCAGCGCGCACTCGGAATCCGCCAATAGCATCGCCACCGAAGCGATGTTCGAGGAAACCCAAAAGCTCAAAAAGCACCTCTGGATTCTCGGCACCGTGGCCAGCAGCGCGCCGTTCATCGGCCTGTTGGGCACCGTCGTGGGCATCATCAAATCCTTCGAGAGCATGGCGATTGCCGGCACCGGTGGTTTCGCGGTAGTCGCCGCGGGTATTTCCGAAGCTCTGGTGGCCACCGCACTCGGTCTCGGCGTCGCCATCATCGCGGTTATTTTTTACAACTATTTTCAAACCCGCATTTCCACGCTCAACGGCCTATTTCGCATCCAAGTCGCCAAGGTCCTGCAAAATTTAAGTGTCTGAGGTAATCCTATGGCTATGACCCCGCTTGGCGGCAGCGACGAGAATTCCGACATCGTCGCCGAGATCAACATCACGCCGTTGACCGATATCTTTCTCGTATTGTTGATTATTTTCATGATCACTAGCTCGGCGATGATCGAGTCGGGCGGGAAAATTAATTTACCCAAAGCCGTCGCTACTCAGTCCGAATCGCGCGGCACGACTGTTACGCTAACGCCCAAGCGGGAAATTTTTGTCAATCAGAAACGCGTCAGCGAGGAGAATTTCGAAAAGACCCTGCAGGATGCTTTGAGCACAAGCGCGGACAAAACGGTGATCCTGCGCGGCGACAAGGACGTCTTGTTGGGCGATACCGTCAAGGTGATGTCGATCATCAAGCGCGCCGGTGCTTCAGAGATCGCCATCGCAGCCGAAGCAGAGATCAAACCGCGGTAGCCTGGTATGCTTTGAGCAGTCGATATCTCCGAAGCGATACTTCAGCGAGCTGGCCCATCGGAGGGCGGTGGTAACTGCGCCGGCCGGCTTTGACTGTCTTCTCGGTTGCGCTCGATCTCACGTTGGATTTCCGCCGAACTTTTGCCCAGCCGGTCGACCTCCAACTGGAGCTTTTTCTCCTTCTCGAGGAAAACTTCCAGCTCCAATGATTTTTTGTTCCCCGACTGATAATAAATCGTGATCGAGTCGTGCCCGTTGGAGCCGTCGCTGGCACGCGCCAGCACGTCGATTTGGTTTCGTCCTTCGACCACCGGCACAGCGGAGGAAAAAAAGCCGTCAGCGCCCAAACGCAGATGAGTCGCCTTCTGTCCCGTCGTTTGGTTGACGACTTGAACATAGTCGACGCCGACGACCGAAATATTCTCGAGCACGGCGAGCACATCCGCCGGCCGGACCACCGGCGTGTAAGTCCCACCGCTCGCCCGGGCGATACCGACCGCCGCCCGCGGATAGGAAAGAGCTTCTTCGCCCAGTGCAAAAACATGGACTTTGATACCGGCCTTTCCCGCCACACGAGCGGCGTTGATCGCCAAGTCGGTGTCTTCGGGCGCGGCTCTCTTGCCGCCGCCAATGGGCAGCGAAGGGAAGCCGTCGGTCAGTAGAAACTGCACTTTGATGGCGTCGACCCGCTTTGCGCTGGTGCCCAGACCGAACAATTCGGTGGTCGCCATCCGGATACCTTCGACCATATTGGTGCCGCCATAGGGGCCGGCGCGCAGGATGTCGCTGAGAACGCGCCGCACCTGTTCGAAATCCTGGGTCAGCGGTTGTAATAATCTGGCGCCCTCGCTGAAGGTAAGGACACCCACGCGGGTCGTCTTGTCGTTGAGTTGCAGCAGCAAGCGGCGGGCCGCTGCCACCTCGGCGGCGAGAATTGAATTGCGCGGATTGTGCAGCGGCGGTCCACCGACACTCATGCCGCCGATGAAAATCTGCGGCGTGCTGAAGCCGGATGGCGGTGGCGGCTGATCAGCATCGCCCAAGTCGGCGCCGGCGTACAGCGCCGTGCTGCCGGATACATCGATGACCAAGAAGATATCGACGTTGTCCGACCGGCCGGCGTCGCGCGCCACTTTGCCGCTGACAAATATGGCGTTTTGGTCTTGGCTAATGCGGCTACCGTTCTGCGGCGAGAGGATTTGAATTTTCGGTTCCGCGCACCAGACTGAGCTTGGAATAACGAAGGGCAGGAGAAAAAGGCCAAAAACCAATAAGCCAAAGGGACGTTTAACCATAGTTTCAAGCCTCGGATGAGAAAACGCTAGCATGATTAAACGGGGCGTAAAAGAGACCTTCGAAGTTCGCTAAACGGCGTGTGCCATACATCCGTTACCCATGGTATACTGCATTTCATGGCGAAGATGATGTTGGTCCTGGTCGCTCTTTGCTTGTTTGCCTGGCCAAGCTCGGCTGAGGCTCAGTATGTTCTGGTTTTGAAAAACGGCCGGCAGATTACCGTGCAAAGCTATCGCGAAGACGGCTCAATGGTAAAATTTTTCGGCCTCGGGGGCGAGATCGCTATCAGCAAAGAGCAAATTCAATTCATCCGGCGCGCCGGCGAGGCCGACCGCAGTGGCACGCCTAGCCTGGGCGTCGATCAACTTCGTCCGACTACCCCAGCACCGTCGCCCGAGACAGCCGCCAAGCCGATCGAATCAAAACCTGCCGCTCCACCGGCTGAGCCCGCCGAAACTCCGGCTGCCAAAAGGGCGGCAGAAGAAAAAGCCTACCAACAGAAGGTCAAGGAACTCACCGCTCGGCTGCAGCAATTGCGTGAACAGTACGCAATCGCTACGCGCGGAAATATTGGACCGGAACCGCAGTTTTTTACCACGGAAGAAGCCTTTAAGGGCCATCAGGAAGATTTGCTATCGCGTTTGCGCGACGCGCAGCTACGGCAGCAAGGGCTATCAACCGGAAGTCAACTCACATCGCCGCCGTTCGCTCTCGACCCGCCGCCGACATATTCGCAACGGGAACGAGAGTTGAGCGATTTGCGCGCCAAAATCAGTCAAACGGAGAACGAAAGACAGAGGCTAATCGATGAAATGAAGGCGAAAAACTTCGATACCGGTTCGCTGTTCTTAGATTAGCTCTGCCGCCGCGCGAAGTCCTAAAAGATAGCTGTTTACGCCGAACCCCGTAATCTGCCCAACCGCCACTTCAGCGATGAAGGAATGGTGGCGGAAGGTTTCCCGTTTATGAATGTTTGAGATGTGGATCTCCACCGTGGGAATGCCCACCGCCGAGATCGCATCGCGAATCGCCAAGCTAGTGTGCGTGTATGCCGCAGGATTAATGACGATGGCGCCAAAATGACCCGCGGCCTGCTGAATCCAGGACACCAGTTCCCCCTCCGAGTTGGTTTGGCGGAAATCGATCTCGACGCCGAGATTTTGGGCCAGGGCGCGAACTTTTTTTTCGATGTCGCCGAGAGACGTCTTGCCGTAAATATCCGGTTGGCGCGTGCCCAAGAGATTGAGGTTGGGTCCGTTGAGCAGCAGGATTGTTTTCTTCGCCATCAGAAACTCCTCGTATTGTTACACTTAAGAATTTGCGCGAGACATTCAAATGTTTAACTCTCGCCTTGAGCTATCCCTTGTGCCACGGCGCTAAGAACGTCAAGTTTGAAAGTTTATTTATTTTTTTGCGGCTTTTGCGGGAGATAATCCGTATTTCGGTTGCGGCTCCTCCGCGTTTGCCTTCACACTGGCGAGTGGAACGGAAAACTCTAGCTGCCAAGTGCTCGGATGATTTCTTCCGGAGCGAGCCAGTGGAAGCGGGTTTTGCCGAGGCCTTCGCACAGGATGAATTTAACTTTGCCGCCGGCAACTTTTTTGTCGATCTCCATCGCTCGGATCAAACTGCGCATCGAAACTTGCGGCGGAATTTCCGTCGGCAACTCGGCGCGCTGCACTAACGCTCTCACCCGTTCAAGACAGGCCGAGTCGCACAGACCCTGACGCATCGAGAGCGTTACCGCCTGAACCATGCCGACACTCACGGCTTCGCCGTGGAGGAATTGGCGGTATCCGGTGGCGGCTTCCAAGGCATGACCAATGGTGTGGCCAAAGTTGAGCACCGCGCGGTAATCCTCCTCCCGCTCGTCGGCCTCGACGACCCGGGCCTTGATGGCGCAAGAAGTGGCGACGACGTTCGCGAGCAAGGCGCGCTCCAGTTCGATGATTTGTTCGATCCGATGCTCGAGGAGCCGGAACAGCTCCGGGTCCTCGATGACGCCGTACTTGATGACTTCGGCGAGGCCGGCGGCCAGCTCTCGGCGTGGCAGAGTGCCCAGGACGGCGACGTCGATGAGCACCAACCTGGGCTGGTAGAAGGCGCCGATCAAGTTCTTGCCGCCTTCGTGATTGACACCGGTCTTGCCGCCGACGCTGGAGTCCACTTGCGCGAGCAACGTGGTCGGCACTTGGACGTAAGGAACGCCGCGCAGATAGGTCGCCGCGGCAAGGCCGGCGACATCGCCAATCACGCCGCCACCGAGCGCGAGCACGCAGGACTTTCTCTCAAACCGCCCGGCGATCAGACGATCGTAGATGGTCTCCAGTGATTTGAGATTTTTATGCTCTTCGCCGTCCGGCACGAGCACGGGCGTCACTTCGAAGCCGGCGTGCACGAGCGCATCGTGAACCGGGTCGAGATAAAGTTGTGCCACCGTCGGATTGGTGACGACGGCAACCTTACCGTGCAATCCCGTCTGCTGTAATAGCTCGCCAGCACGCTCCAGAATGCCCGCGCCGACGTGGATCGGATAGGAACGGTCACCCAAATGGACAGTCAGCGTTTGCATCGCTTTAGATTCTTACCTCAGAAATGTCGGACAAAACGACCTCAGGAAAATTATCACGCCAAGAAATCCCCCATCGGTCCCCCTTTTTCAAAGGGGGCAAGTGGGGTGGGGATTTCCGTTGATTAGTGTTCTGCCTTCACGGTTTGGACGATTTTTTCCACCACTTTATCGATGCCGAGCTCGCTAGTGTCGAACGTCACGTGAGCTTGCGCGTATCGGCTCTGGCGCTGTTTGAGCAACTTGTCCATCCGCCCGAGCAAATCGCTGCCCCTGAGCAGCGGCCGTTTGGAATTTTTCCCGACCCGGCTGAGCAGCGTTTCGGTGGAAGCGGTCAATCCAATGAGCAAAGTTTGCTCGCGCAGGAGGGTTAAGTTTTCATCGTCCATAACGATGCCGCCGCCGGTGGCGATGATCTGGCCCGATTGCCGCAAAACTTCTTTGAGCATTCGCTTCTCGGCTTGGCGAAAGTAGGATTCGCCCTTTTGCGCGAAAATCTCCCGCACCTTCATGCCTTCGGCTTTCTCGATGAGTCGATCGAGATCGACGAACCGGCGGCGCAGTTTTCTCGCCAGGTTCCTGCCGACGGCGCTCTTTCCAACTGCCATGAAACCGATGAGAGCGATGTTCTGATTCGGGAATTTCGACAAGGCGCTAGTAGTTTTTGATTTGTTCCAGATAACCTTCGTAGTTGCGCCGGATCTCCCGCAAACAATCTCCGCCGAATTTTTCCAGAAACGCCTTGGCAATCTCGAAGGCGACCACCGACTCGCCGACCACCGCAGCAGCGGGCGCGGCGCAAACGTCGGAGCGCTCGACGGAAGCGTCGGTCGGTTGTTTCGAACGCAAGTCTACGGACTGCAATGGACTCATCAGCGTGGAAATCGGCTTCATCCCCACCCGGACAACCAACGGCGCGCCGTTGGTCATGCCGCCTTCGGTGCCGCCGGAATTGTTGCTGCCTCGGTAAAAACCGGTCGGTACGATGCGCGGTGTCCCTTCGGTCACATCCTTGGTCGGGTCAAAGAAAATTTCATCGTGAACCTGCGAGCCCCGTCGCCGCGCCATCTCAAAGCCCAAGCCTATCTCAACGCCCTTCATCGCTTGAATACTCATCAGCGCCTGGGCCAAGCGGCCATCCAGCTTGCGGTCCCATTGGGTATGCGAACCCAAGCCAGGGGGTAAGCCGAGCGCAACCACTTCGAAAATGCCCCCCAGAGTGTTGCCTTCTTTTTTACACTCTTCGATGAGGGCGATCATCTTTTCTTCAGCCCGGCTGTCCGCTGTGCGCACCGGAGACTCCTCCGAGCGGGCGTAAATTTCCTCGAAAGAAAGCCCCTGCAGATCTGCCGCAACGTTGCCGATGGAACGGATGTAACCCATGATGCGAATGCCGAAGGGCGCGAGCAACTGTTTGGCGAAGGAACCCACGGCGGTGCGCGCCACGGTTTCTCGGGCGCTGGCGCGTTCAAGAATGTCTCGAACGTCTTTTCGGTCATATTTGAGCACGCCATTGAGGTCGGCATGCCCCGGCCGCGGTTTGGTGACGGCGATCTTGTCGTCGCGGTCCTCCGGTAGAGCGGACATTTTTTTTGTCCAGTTCTTCCAGTCACGATTCTCGATGCCCACAGCGATCGGTGAACCCATCGTCTCGCCCCAGCGGATACCGGAACGAACCTGAGCCTCATCCTTTTCGATCAGCATTCGGCCGCCGCGGCCATAACCCTGCTGGCGGCGCCAAAGGTCGTGATTGATCTTATTAATGTCGACAGGAAACCCCGCCGGCACCCCATCGATGATCATCGTCAAACAGGGCCCGTGCGACTCTCCCGCAGTAAGATAACGAAGCATGCGGGTTATCCTATCTGAATTCGCGCAGAATTACAGCAGGGGTTAAGGGTTGATGGCCGGCGTAGTTTGCGCCCCCTGTGTTTGTTTCATTTGCTCCCGCCAGAGTTGTTCCGCGGTCGGCAAGTTATCTGAACCCGCAGAAGCAATTCTGGGCGTGATGAAAACTACGAGTTCCTCAAATTTTTTATCGATACTCCAGTTCTTAAACAACCATCCCAAGGCCGGAATATCCTTTAAATATGGCACGCCTCCTGTCGTCGTGCTGTCGGTGTCTTTGAGGATGCCACCGATGACAATCGTTTCACCATCTCTAACTAACACATTAGCTTCCGCCTCACGGTTGAGTTCATCGAAAGGGACAACGCCTGCCGTACCGTCGCTGACCGTAGCGGGCGCCGTGGAGCTGGACTTCACTTTAATATTCATCAACACGAAGCCGTCGCTTGAGACTTGAGGAATGACCGTCAGGTTAATCCCAACTGGAACTTTTTCCGTAGCTACTGCGGTACCCGCTGCAGCACCACTACCACTGGCAATGTTTGTAGATGATGGTAAAGCGATCCGCAGGATTCTCTCGCTTTTGATTGTGGATGGAACATTGTTCAACGTTACGACCGATGG
>JBLMXG010000411.1:0-8572 GCA_050257635.1 Chloroflexota bacterium | reverse complement strand
GATAAATTCTTTCACGGCGGATTGAGCCATAAAATCCTCCTGGGAACGACATACTTGAGTACGGTTTTAGGGTCACTCTTTTTTAGTCACTCCGGGTGGCAGCCGTCAAGCGCGAGCGAATTTGCCGGGCAAAGCCCGCGAGGATTACGCCGCACAAAAAATACGCGCTGCGCCAAACACGATCGATGGTCGTTAAATGCGCAGGCGCCTCAGGCTCTACACAAACGCTAAATTTATCGTTAGAATCCCTCTGCCTAGTTGTTCTAGTCATGGAAGCATCCAAATCGAAGTTCCTCCTCGCCGGCGCGGCGGTCGTTGGCTTGGGCGTCGTTCTCGGCACTGCGCTTTGGCTCAAACTAGGGCCGCATGCGCAATTTGGCCGCGCCTCGCTCGAAAACACCGAAGGCATGGATCAATATGGCTCGGTGCCGGATTTTTCTCTCACGGAAAGAAACGGAAGCACTGTCAGTCTGGCGCAGCTTCGCGGAAAGATTTGGATCGCCGATTTTATCTACACGAGCTGTGTTGATACCTGCCCGCTGCAGACAGCCACGATGGCCAAGCTTCAAGCGGAATACGCCGGCAAGCCGGATATCCAACTAGTGTCGTTCAGTGTCGACCCGGAGCGAGACACTCCCCAAGCGCTGACCGTCTACGCGGCCAAATACCAAGCTGATTCCAAGCGCTGGTTCTTCCTGACCGGACAGCGGGATCAAATCATTAATTTGGTGCAGCAAGGATTTCATTTGGCTGTCGCAGCGATCCCGGACGATGTCGATCCGAGCGGCACGATTCCCCACAGTCCGCGATTTGTTTTGGTGGATAAAAAAGGACGGATTCGCGGTTACTACGACACCCGCGAGCTCGAAGCGCTCGCACGTCTTAAGAATGACATCGATACTCTAGTGAAAGGGTAAAAAAGAGATGGCCAACGACAGATCCAAAAAAGGCAAGCAAACCGCAGCCACTATGCCAGTGCGCGAAGGCCCTAATTGGCCGTTGTTCGTTCTCGCTCTTCTCGGCATGGCCTTGTCCGGTTATCTCACGTTTTCCGCCTGGCAGGGCAAGCTTGTGGCCTTTTGCCGAGAAGGCGCCGGCTGCGACGTCGTTCTCAATAGCCGCTGGTCGACTCTTTTCGGCATGCCGACTTCATTCTGGGGTTTGCTCACCTATGCGTTGCTCGCTGCCGTCGCCTGGAACAAAAATGGGGCGGATCGGTGGCGCTGGGCCTGGGTGATTTCTTTGTTCGGGCTGCTCTACAGCCTCTACTTGACCTCGATCTCCTTTTTCGAATTGCAAGCCGCATGTCCCTATTGCCTGACATCGCTCGGTTTGATGGCGGCGATATTTATTTTGACCGCGTTCCAGAAGCCAAGCAATCTGGCGAAATTTTCCTGGCGCCCCTGGTTGGCCAAAACCGTCGGCGCTGCCGCCGTCGCCATCGTAGTGCTGCACACCTATTATGCCGGCTACTGGGGCAGCGCTCCCGGCCCGGAAGATCCGTGGATTCGCGCTTTGGCCGAGCATCTCTCGGAGAGTGATGCCAAATTCTACGGCGCCTATTGGTGTCCGCATTGCGCCGATCAGAAAAAAATGTTTGGCAGCTCGGTCAATCGCCTCCCTTACGTGGAGTGTAGCCCCGGCGGCCCCCAAGCGCCCCAGGCCCAGGTCTGCAACGATAAAAATGTCGAGAGCTACCCCACCTGGATCATTAACGGACAGCGGTACGTCGGCGTCCAACCGTTGGATACCCTCGCTCAGATAACCAAATTTCAGTACCAAGGAGGTAAACCATGAGAGCGCGCGGATGGCGACACAAGATCTTCCTGGTTCTGACCACCATGGCGCTGGCGGTGCCTTTCTGGCCCGCTGTGGCGCCAGCCGACCCGTCAAAATATCCGGAATTCGCCCAGCAAACCGTTCCCCCGGACGTCAAGCTCGTCTTCATCGGCATCGAGGACCTGGTCAAAGAATTGAAGGCCGGCGTCCGGCCGATGATCATCGACGTGCGCACGGCCGAGGAGTACCGCGAGGTGCATATTCTCGGAGCGGTCTCCGCGCCGCTGAGGGAATTTAAGGATTATATGAAGAGCATACCGCGCGACCGGCCGGTGGTGCTCTATTGAGCATGCCCTCATCACCTGGCCAGTTTGGCCTATGGCATTCTTTACGAAGCGGGTTACCGCAACATGAAAGTGCTCAACGAAGGAATCGGCGGCTGGTATGAAAAGCACTATCCCATGGAAGGGACCAAAGCCCCCTGACTCCAAGCTATGCCTGGCAAAATCGCGGTGATCCTCCTTAGCGGCGGCATCGACTCCGCCACCGCCGCGGCGATCGCAAAGCAAGACGGTTTCGAACTGCACGCGCTTAGCTTTCATTACGGCCAGCGCCACGAGCGCGAGCTCGATTGTGCCGGCAAAGTCGCAGCGATCTTGCAGGCCCAATCCCACCGTGTGATTCGCTTCGACCTGCGCGCCATCGGCGGTTCCGCGCTCACCGACCAAATCGCGGTTCCCAAAGATCGCAGTGAGACGGAAATTTCAGCGGGCATTCCGATCACCTACGTGCCGGCTCGCAACACGATTTTTCTCTCGTTTGCCCTTGCCCTTGCCGAGCGCATCGATGCCCAAGATATTTTTTTCGGCGCCAACCAACTCGACTACAGCGGCTATCCCGACTGCCGCGAGGACTATATTCGCGCTTTTGAAAAGATGGCGAACCTCGCCACCAAAGCCGGCGTGGAAGGCAGGTCGAGACTCCGCATTCAGACACCGTTGCTGCACATGACCAAAGCGCAAATCATCGCTACCGGCCTTAAGCTCGGTCTTAATTATGGTCTTACCTGGAGCTGTTACGACCCGGTGAGCGATGGACGTGCCTGCGGCCGCTGCGATAGCTGCCAGCTCAGGCTCAAAGGATTCAACGAGGCAGGAAGCGTCGATCCGATCGCCTACGCCGATCTTTAGGGTCCTAGAACGATTCGATATGTTAACCGCTCCGTTCACGCCCGATTTTCTCAGCCAATTGGAAGCGCTCAGGCTGCGCACGAGGAGGGAGTTTTTGGGCAGTCATCCCGGAAGCTATTCTTCGCCGCGGCGCGGCACAAGCCTGGAATTTTCCGACTACCGCCGTTACGCTCCCGGCGACGATCTGCGCTACCTCGACTGGGGCATTTACGCGCGCAGCGACCGACTCTACATCAAAGTCTTCCGCGAAGAGGTCGATCTATTTGCCTACGTGTTTATCGATGCCAGCGCTTCGATGGCCTTCCCATCACTGGAGGAAAAATTTTTACCGGCCAGTCATGTGGCGCTCTCCCTGGCCTATGTTGTGTTGGCGAATCACGATCACGTCAAGCTCCATCTCTTGCAGAACGGCGCGGGCAACGCTTCGCCGTTTTATCGCGGCCGGCGCCGCATGATGGATTGCGCCGACTTCGCCAACTCGGCGCGCCCCGCAGGAGCGCTGGGACTCGCCGCTTCGTTGGGGGAACACTTGAAGCGCCTGCGCCGACCGGGAAAAGCAATTCTGATCTCGGATTTTCTCATGCCCGCCGCGGCCTATCAGCAGGGGCTCAATTTGCTGCGCGCCTTCAATCTTGACATCGTCGCCATTCAAGTGCTGTCGCGCTATGAGGTCGATCCGCCCTTTCCCGCCGGCAGCGTTGCTCTGGTCGATAGCGAGAGCCATGCCGAGATCAAGCATCAGTGGAATGCTGCCGCCCGGCGCGATTATCAAAGCAAACTGGCGCGTCATAACGCGGAAATTCGCAGCTTCTGCCACCAGAGCGGTATCCACTATTCCTTCTACGTGACCGATCGCGATCTCGCGGAATTTGTCTTCGCCACGCTACCGGCCATCGGTCTGTTCAAATAGGATCATGGAATTTCTCAATCCCACCGCCCTTCTCGGACTGTTGGCGTTGCCGCTGCTGCTCATTCCATACTTGATTCGGCGCAAGCCGCGCCGAGTACTCTTTTCCAGCCTGTTGCTTTTCCTCGAAGGCGGCGCCGAGACGAGCCGGCCTCTTGGGCGAATTAATCTGCCGCCGATTTTTTTTCTTCAGCTCTTGCTGCTGGCTTTGCTGATCTTCGCCTTGAGTCAACCGGTGTTCTCCGTCCGGCCGACCAGTATCGCCATAATCCTGGACAATTCCGCGAGCATGCAGGCCGTGCAGGACGGAAAGACAAGAATGGTGCTGGCTCAAGAAAAGGCCGGCGCCGTGATTGGTCAGCTCGGCGCAGCGGGCAAAGTCGATCTCTACGTGACCACGCCGAGATTGGCGAAAATCCATGCGGCGGGATTAACGCCGGGAGACGCGACAAATGCCGTCAAAAAAATCAAAGCAAATGATGTCGGCGACTCGCCAATCGATTACGACCTGACATTGAGCCAATTGGCGCGCGACCAAAAGTATGAGCGGGTATACCTCATTACGGACCATCCCGCTGGCAGTCAGACAGCGGCGGCCAGGGTCATCTCCGTCGGGGAACCGCGTGACAATCTCGCCGTCACTGCGTTCGATTTACGTCGCTCTTCTCTGATCGACTCACGCATGGAAGCCAGCGCAACAGTGGCGAATTTTTCCGCCGAGAATAAAAAGGTCAGAATCTCACTCAAGGCCGATGGCGTCAGCCTGGCGGTTCGCGAGCTTACCGTTGGCGCCGACAAGACTGCCAGCGCAACTTTCGAGGGTTTTCCCGAACATCCGAGCTATGAAGTTGAGATCGACGCGCGCGACGCTTTGGCACTCGACAATCGCCGATACGCGGTCACGCCGGGAGGACGCAATCTGCGCATTCTTGCGGTCACCCCGCGCCCCCAAGCAGCGAACAGCCTAAAATCGATTCCAGGCGTAAACGTCGATGTCATCGCGCCAGCCGATTATGGGAAATACGAGCACGCGGCTTATGACTTGGAGATATTCCATTTCGCGGCGCCCGCACGCTTGCCGGAAAATCCCGCGCTGTTTATATTGCCGCCGCAGGACAACACTCTCGTCGAGCTCGGCGCGCCAATATCCAACGCCCAAATTTCCAGCTGGCGTGAGCCTCATGGGCTGACCCGCTATATCAATTTCAGTTTGTTCCGCCCAACCTACGTCCGCCCACTGAAACCTCAAACTGCGGGGGACGTGATTATAGAGAGTCCGACCGGCGCCCTTGCCTTCGCGGTTCAGCGGCCTGGGCGTCGTTACTTGATCCTCGGCTTCGACCCTTTGCCCTATCTGGGGCGGGAAAACTTGCCAATGTCGATCTTTACCCTCAACCTTCTCGATTGGTTTTTCGAGGGCAGCGGTGCGCGAAGCCAAGCGACCGGCGAACCCATCCCTCTGACCACGGCTCGAGCTGGTGACTTCGCGATGACGCCAGCGGGCGAGAGAATCGCGCTGAAGCCGGGTGCCGGCTATTTTCCGTCGACCCTTGTCCAGGGGATTTACCGGCTGAGCCGGGCCGGTACGAGCGAGCTTTACGCGCGTAACTTGGATGACCTCGGCGAGTCGGATCTGCGCGCTTCTACGGCCATTGATTTGCGTGGAGAGCCGACGGGGTCCGGCAGCACTTCGGTGTTGTTTTCCTTTTGGCCCTATCTTCTGCTCGCCTCCCTGTTCTTGCTGCTCCTCGAGTGGTTTATTCATCCGCGCCGAGCGCCTCTCCCGGCGCGGCGCTTCCGTCGTCGCGCATTGTTGTCACGCCAATGAACCCCTTGCCCGTCGACATCGAGTTTGCCAGGCCGGTTTTTCTCTGGTTGCTACTGACCTTGCCGCTGCTCTGGTTTCGCCTGCGCGACCGCCGTCTCGCAGTTCTGATCGCGCGCACGATGACCGTTGCCTTGCTCATCGTAGCGCTGGCCGACCCGCAATCCGCCAGCGAGCAATCGCGTAGCCAAGAGCGGATTTTCGCTTTCGATCTCTCGGCGAGCATTCCCCCGTCGCTGCGCGATTGGATGAGGCGCTACACCGAGACTCGGCTTTCGCCAAAGCGGAGTGATCGCGTCTTCGTGTTTGGCGCTGCCCCGGTCGAGGTCACCGACTGGCGTGATCGATTGACCGGAAACGAGTCAAAATTGAGCGGCATCGAGCCGGAGAAAACCGATCTTGAGAAGCTCTTGAGCGCAATCCTCGCGCTGCCAACGGCGCCGCGAAGTCTGTACCTTTACACCGACGGCTGGGAAACGGAAGGAAACGTCGAGCGCCTGTTGCCTGCGGTCGCCGCGGCCGGCATCAAAATCTACCCGATTTTGCCAGCTCAACAGCCAGCGATAGCCAATGTAGCGGTAACAAAGCTGTTGGCACCGACTCAGGGTAATAGCGGGGAAAGTTTGAATCTTAAGGTTGTCGTCGATAATCAAAACGAACGGTCGGTCGAAGGCACCCTGACCCTCACGCGCAACGGCCAGACTTTTAAAACCGACAACGTCAAATTGAACCCGGGAAGCCAGGTTTTCTCCTATCAAACTACACCGGCCGAAGGCACGCTGACCACTTTCCAGGCAAGCTTCGGCGCGCGCGACCCCAAACTCGATCTTTATACAACGGACAACCGCGCCATCGCCTGGGTTTCCGTGCGCGCCAAAGCCAAGATCCTGCTGATCAACGGCCACAGTGGCGCCGGCCGCTATCTGGAAGAAATTCTTAAACGCCAGGGTCTTGATTTGACCGTGCGCACAGCGGAAAACGCGCCACCGCCGACCGGTTATAAAGTCGTAATTTTCAACAACGCCGAGCGTGAGAGATTTGCGCCGAATTATCTCGCGGCGGTGGAACGACACGTTGCCAACGGAAATGGCTTCATCATGCTCGGTGCCGACGCGAGCTTTGCGCCCGCGAGTTATCGCCAGACACCGATCGAGCGGATCTTACCGGTGGAGCCGAAAGAACCGCCCAAGCCTCAAGAGAAAAACCGAGCCGTGGTTTTGGTTATCGATAAATCCGGCAGCATGCGCGATGACAACCGAATCGTTTATGCGAAGGAGGCAGCCAAAGCCGTAGCCCGCCAATTGCGCGACATTGACCTCTTAGGCGTCGTCGGTTTCGACGACAGTCCGTTCGTGGTGGTTTATCTGGAACGGATGGCGCGGCTGCGCGGCGTGATCGATACACAAATTGACCGCCTCAAGCCTGGCGGTCAGACTTACTTTCTCCCTGCGCTGCTCGAAGCCGGTAAACAACTGGAACGGGCCAACGCAACCCGAAAGCATATTATCCTGTTGAGCGACGGCGTCACGCGGGGTAGCCAGGGAGAACTCGTCGATCTGGTGAGCTACTTCAAAAACCAGCTCAAGATCACGGTTTCGACCGTGGCGATCAGCAGTGATGCCGATGTACGCATCATGAAGCGGCTCAGCCAGTATGGCGGCGGGCTTTTTCACCACACGGTGGACCCTTCGACGCTGCCCCAAATTGTCTTGGAACAGCTTCAGGATAGACCAAAGAATGAGCCACTAAACGAGGGACCCTGGACACCAATCCAGGATCGTGGCTCAGAATTGCTCGCTGGGCTCGGAGTGAGAAACTACCCGGCGATACTGGGCTACATGGAGGCCGATTTAAAGCGTGGGGCGCAGATGGATCTGATAATTCAGCGTCCGGATCGCAAGCAACCTTTATTGGCCTCTTGGCGCTATGGAAAAGGCAAATCGATCGCCTTGACTACGGATTTGGAAGGCCGCTGGACGCGTAACTGGATCCCGTGGAGCGGTTTGCAGAGCTTTTGGAACCGACTCTTGGAATGGCTCGTCCCCGTCGATGAAAACCTGATTCCGGCCCATGAAGCAAGGGTGAGCTTCGTTGATAATCGCTCTATTTTGGACCTGTCGGTCTACGAGGAGGCCAGCGCCAATAGCCTATTTCGCTATACCGTCAGTGGAAAAACCGGCAAGGGGGAGGGAATGCTCGCCAAGTTGGCTCCCGGCCATTACCAAGCGGCATTGCCTGTAACAGAATCTGGCGACTACCGAATCGATTTAGTCGAAGATCGCGCGGGACGGCGCATTACGTTGCCACCGCTGGGCTACAGCCTCACCCACGACTTGAAAAGCGAGTTGCCACGGCCGGAGTTCAACATCGGCCTGCTTGCCAAGATGGCCGAGGCCACAGGCGGGGAGATCAATCCCAGGGAGGCTCAGACCCGGGCTACTACAACCGTGACCAAAGCTTATGTGCCGCTCAAAGCGCCCTTGATTATTTTGGTCTTCTGCCTATTTTTGCTCGAGGTAACAGTGCGGAAATTCGCTTTTGCCGAACTCGATTGATAATCATTCCAGATCTTCCTAAGGGGCTCTCACAATTACCTTTTTTCGGGTTTTTTTGTTTGACAGGATAGCGGAAACGATCTATTAGATAGAGTCTTTTTAATCATGCAGGCTGGAACTACAGTAAGCCGAAGCGCCACGCCGATTTGGCACCAGGTCGCTTTACGCTCTTTTTCTCGCGGCCATGTTAAGAAATTATCATGGCTGGTTACATTCGTCGCCATGCTCGCGATGAATCTCGTCCAGGTACACGCCGCTAAGCAGAAGACGGTTCGTAAGTCCCCAACATCGAAGGGCAAAGTCCACCAGCCCACCG
>JBLMXG010000410.1:0-15909 GCA_050257635.1 Chloroflexota bacterium | reverse complement strand
GATCCTGCTCTCCTTTCTCTTCTATCAGCGGCGTCTCGAGTCGCCGCTGCTCGACGTTCGGCTCTTCAAAAATACGCCCTTTGCCTTTTCCACGCTGACGGCGCTCCTCAATTACAGCGCGGTGTTTGGCGTGTCGTTCATCATGTCGCTCTACCTGCAGCTCGTTCCGGGTTTCGACGCGTCTCAAGCGGGTTTGATCATGTTGGCGCAGCCGGTGGTGATGGCGGCCTTTTCGCCGGTGGGCGGCAGGCTTTCGGATCGCATTGAGCCGCGGATCGTCTCGTCGATCGGCATGAGCATCGTTGCCGCGTCAATTTTTTCCTTGTCGTGGCTCGGCGCCGCCGCCCAATGGTGGGAAGTTGCCGTGCGGTTAATGGTACTCGGCTTGGGCCATGCGTTTTTCAGCTCGCCCAACACCAACGCGGCGATGAGCTCGGTTGAAAGGAGGCAGTACGGTATCGCCGCCGCGATCCTCTCGACCTTCCGTTTTACCGGCCAGGCGGTCAGCCTAGCCGTTGCTACCTCGGTGCTGTCCGCTCATCTCGGCGGCGTCGCTGTCTCCGCCCGTTCCGGCGTACGAGTGCCGGTGGCGCCGTTCATGGCCGGCATGAAAAGCGCGCTCACTGTCCTCGCGGCGATATGCGCGCTGGGGATCTTCACGTCGCTGATCAGAGGAAAAATACGCGAGGCAAATCAGGGCTGAAGGCTCATTTGCAGACACTCGCCCCGTCGGCGGGTGGGGTGCAACGCGAGTCCATACTTCCATGTTCTCTGCCGCGTTGCGCCTGAACGTTATAAGTATTTCTAATAACCGGGTTAAAAGAATTTCTTATTGGACAGCTCCCAATCGATTCGTCTACATTATTCGACATTGAAAGCCATAGGCGGGCAGACGCAAAGTCTCTCTGGGGATACTCAAAATAGAAAACCATGGGTTTACTGTTTTCGTTTTGAGGAAGTAAAAGGGAGGGCCTTCTCATGGGCACATTGATCGTCATGCGCTATCCGACGAAGCTGTTTGCAAATCTGGCGGACCACACCTATGTGATGTGCGGCACGGGGATGAAGGCGTGGAGCTGTTGGGGCGGGAAAACTGGCGGTGTGGAGTTGCGCCGGGGGGCGGGAAGCACGAATCAAGCAGATGCCATTGCCGAGCCGAACGAGCGCGCGCGGATTAGCTGCTATCTGATCAATGGCGTCTGCCATCAGGCGGCGAACCGAATTCTTTTCCCCGCGAGTATTACCGTGCGGGGCGCGCGAGGATACGACGTATCGGAAGCCCTGTTCGGCACCTACGGCAGACCCAGGGGGCCGTTCGGTACCTGCCCCTCTCCGTTCGATCAACACACCGGCGTTACCGGTGACCTCGCGCAATGTGCCGGCGCGGCGCCGCTTAAAGCCTCAAAGCGTGGCCGCAAGCGTATGGCGGCCCGATCGCTGAGAGCGACTAAGGATGAGCAAAAATATATCCGGGGCGTCCTTGCGATCTATCGCCAGGCCCGACCGTTGATGAGAGCGTCGGTCAGAAAGTTGGTGGGGCCCGACCTGGAGGGCTTCCATCTCAAGCTCTTCATGCACAAGGTCGAATACAAACTGCGCGGCAGAGTCGATCGAGCGTTGTCGCGAAAACTTCGGAATGTGCGGTTGTCCGCGGAGCGGTCGCGTATGAAGCTCGAGGATTGGTTCAGCCATAAAGAGATGAAGGCAAGCGAGTTTGTAAAGGCATTCAATAACGAGACTATCTTGTTCCAGGAGGCAGCGGCTGGGGTTCTCAAGGCGACGCAATACAAAGCGCTGTTTGGGTTGGAGCTGGGCGAGACCGTGATCTTGGCGGATCCGAGGATTGTCAAGAAGGTATTCAGAGACAAATGATCGAGATGCTCTGCATCAGGCGCGATGGGGGAGTGACAAGCGGCTGCGTTGACCATGCACAGTGAACTAAATCATGGGCCTCGTCTTAGCGACGACGAGTATGAAAAAAAGATCATTGAGCTCCACCGCGGCCTGCCACCCATGCCCACGAAGACCCAGGACAGGGAGGTGCGGCGCCAGGAGCTGGAGCTTGCGATCGATCACCGCCTGGGACGCGATTTCCCAAAGGAGCGGCGCGAGGCGCTCTGGGCTGCCAAGGAACGCGTGGAGAGAAAGCGTCTGTGGCTAGGAGTGAAGTATTTGATCAAAAAAAGGTTTGGCAAGACTGTGGTCAGAGACGCTCAGGGGCTTGCAGGCTACATGCTGGATGAGTATGCCAAGGTACTCAACTCTGCCGAGCTCGAAAGCTTCTTCGATCTTAAGAAAGGCGAGCGGCCGGTATTGCCCGTCGATTTAGACGAACTAAAAAAGTAGGGAAGTGGGGCTGAGGCGTAACATGGAAGGCGTTCACGGCAAATCGCAATGGCAAAGGACCCAAGCCGAAACGGTGCGAGAGCGAGTCGGCATAGTAAAACGTTAGGAGGGAGGAACGATTATGATTCGACGTCAGTCAATGTCACAGGCTCGCGCGAGGCGTGCCAAACATCCGACGTTTGTTCCAGGCCTTCTCGTCGTCAGGATCAAGGAAGACGTCGTGGCGAATGTGCCCGAGGTGAGAAGGGTAACGGCCGCGGCTGCGCGCGCCCTGCGCCTGCCCGAGGCCATCGAGAAGCCGCTGGAGAGTCTCCAGTCGAGAAATCTGATCCGCGAAGTCGTGCCGATTTTCGCAAAGTCGCTATCGCTGCAACCGAGCGCTGCCCATCGCTCGGCGATGTCTTTTACCCGCAGCGTGCGCGAGTCCGAGAACGAAGACCTGCGCGGCATCAACCTGCTCCGGCTCTCCGCCAAAGCGAATCTCCCGAAGATCGAAAAGCAGCTGTCCGGGGTTCGGGGAATTGAGTATGTCCATCGTGTCCCCGCCCGTTGGTTGGCGCATGCCCAAGCGAGCGCTGCGGACCCGCTGGTCAATCGTCAATGGGGGCTCAGGGCGATCCGGTGGTTCGACGCATTGCCCCTGCCCGATGCGTCAAACGTCAAAGTAGCTGTGTTGGACACGGGAATCGATGCGACGCATCCCGATCTCGCTGGTCGGTTCGCCGACTATAATCACGATGGCAGTTCGGCGAAGGATATTATCGGACATGGAACCCATGTCGCCGGCATTATCGCCGCCAATCCCAACAACCACATCGGCATCGCTGGCATCAGCACTCCGGCGCTTCACATTTGGAAAATTTTCGGCGACCAGCCTGCGTCGGACGGAGAAGATTACGTCGACGAGGTTTTCTACCAGCGGGCGCTGAACGCCGCGCGCAACGCCGGGGTGCGGGTCGTCAATCTTAGCATCGGCGGCGGGGCGCGGAGCCAGACGGAGGAGTTGCTTTTCCGCCGTCTGATGCAGAGCGGCGCGGTGATCGTCGCCGCGATGGGAAACGAATTCGCAGAGGGCAACCCAATCGAGTATCCAGGCGCCTATCCGGGAGTGGTCGCGGTTGGCGCGATCGATGAAGCGAACCGCCGCGCGCCGTTTTCGAATACAGGTAGGCATATCGACCTATCGGCTCCCGGAGTCAACATTCTCTCGACGCTGCCGATGAAAACGTCGCGCGCCCGCAAGAAAGTCGATACCAAATATAACGCCTGGGATGGCACGTCGATGGCGACCCCCCATGTCACCGCTGCCGCTGCTTTGATCATTGCCCGACATCCTGACTGGACGCCGGTGCAGGTCGCCGACCACTTGAGGGCGACGGCCACCAAGGTGCCGGAGATGGGTGGTAAAGACCGCACAAGAGAGCATGGCACCGGGTTGCTTAACTTGAAAGATGGACTATCCTCATAGGGTGTGAAAGCAGCAAAGGCAGTCCAAAAGCAATCTGCTCCCCTGCCGCGAGTCAACGTCAAGCTGACCGGCGATTCCGATCTGAGCCGCGGCCAAACTATCCTTTCCCGGCTGCAGGGTGTTCAGTCGGTTATCCAGACTTTTCCCGACGAGCCGGACGAGGATCTCAAGCGCCTCTTCGTCTTGGAGATCGAGCCGTCGAAACTTGAATCGGTATTAAAGGAGCTTCGTCGCCGCGGCGAAGTGGAATACGCGGAGCGAGCGCCGCTGCGCAAACTCATCCGCTAGGATCGCGGAAGGACCCACGCTCGGGTTTTTATTCTTGCGGTTGGTGCGCTTCCTCATGCCAAGCGATCGTTATATTTCCGCTATGCCGACGTCGCAGCACGAAATTCATTTTCTCCGTCGAGGCGCCGTTTACCCCAGGAAGGATCGATCATCGGTGATCAGATTGGCCCTTTTCTCTCCCGTGCTTTAAGCCGCAGTAAAACCTGCTTCGTGATTTTCTCTGCTCGTTTCGCTTACGCGGCGTCGGGAGAACAGCGATCGAATACGACGTGAGCACTGCTCACCGACGCATTATCGTCTGACTCGGCTTGATAAGCGGCTGTGACTAGGATATTCGAGCGTTTAATAAGCTTAGAAAGCGAGCGGTGAGAATATGTATTACGGTGCGCGCGGAGTCGTCGGGCTGGTCAAGCCGACCTATCGGCCGGGTTCGATGGAAAGCTTTATCAAGCTCATGCCGGAGGGCGTCGGTTTCATTCCGGCCCACGCCGGGATCCGGGCCGGGAATGAAAAGGAGCTGCAGGAGGCGTTGACGGTGGCGGAGAGAAAAGTCGCGCGCTTGGCAGAGCTTGGCGCCGATATCGTCATGATCATGGGCGCGCCGCCGACCATGGTGCGCGGCCACGGCGCCGACCGTGAGATCGCTGATAGCTTGACGAAGAAATACAAAATCCCCGTGACGGTGGCGACCATCGCGCAGGTCGACGCGTTTCGCGCTCTCGGGATGAAGAAGCTCGTCGGCATCACTTATTTCCAAGACGACATGAACCAGCGTTTTGCGCAATTCCTGCGGGACGACGGCTTCGACGTCAAAGCGATGAAAGGCATCGAGGTGCCGTTCAAAGACGCCGGTAAGCTCGCGCCCGAGGCGATCTACAACTTCGCCAAGAAAGTTTTTCTCGAACATGGTCCGGTGGACGGCATCTACATGCTCGGCGCCGGCTGGCACAACCTGCCGGTGATCGAGATGCTCGAGAAGGATTTGAAGACCACCGTGCTGTCGAGCATTCCGGCGCAGGTATGGGCGACGAAAAAAATTCTTCATCTCAACGAGCCGGTGATGGGATACGGCCGGCTCTTGGCGGAGATGCCATGAAGAATGGAGCGATGGAGTGCGGGAGTATTGGAGCAATGAAGATCACGCGATGGTCAGCGACGTTGCTGTTCAGTTTCTACGTGGCGGTGGTGAGCGCCGCGCCTTGGGCCGAAGCGCAGGACCTCAAGACGAAGGCGGAGGCCGAAGGCAAGCTGATATTCTACGCGACGTTCAACGCGGCCGACTCGAAAAGCCTCACCGACGCCTTCAAAAAGGCCTACCCGAAGATCGACGCGACGTTTTATCGCACCACCGATTCGGCGCTGATGGAGCGGATCTTGACGGAAAATCGCGCCGGTCAGCATCTTTGGGATGTGGTCGTGACGACGAGCTTTTACGGCCACAACCTCAAAAAGCGCGGCTTGCTCGCCGCCTACGATTCGCCGGAACGAAAAGCATTCCGCGACGGTTACAAAGATCCCCAGGCGATGTGGACCTCGACATACACCAATTACGCCGCGTTCGGCTACAACAGCCGGATGGTTGCCAAGAGCAGCGTGCCGAAGTCGTACGAGGATCTGCTGAAGCCGGAATGGAAGGGACAGGTCGGCATGGACAGCCGGCCCTATGAATGGTTCGGCACTATGCTCAAGGCGATGGGCGAGGAAAAGGGGCTCGCCTATATGCGCGCGCTGGCGAAACAGGCCCAACTGCGCTCCGGCAGAACGCTGCTAGCCCAGCTTGTCGCTGCTGGTGAGTTCAAGGGCGCTTTGACCGCCTACTCGCAGACCTTCGAAGTCTTGAAACCGTCGGGGGCGCCGGTGGACTGGGTCTATTTGAATCCGGTGTTTGCCAACATTCATCCAACCGGCGTCGCCGTCAAAGCGCCACATCCCAACGCGGCGCGGTTGTTCATCGACTTCGTACTGTCGAAGCGGGGCCAGGAAGTGATTCGCGCCATGAACCGCATCCCGGACCGGGTCGACGTAGCGCCGAATCAGGCGCGATTGATCGAAGACATCAAGCCCGCCTTCGCGCCCGCGGAGGTGCTCGACAACTTCGAGCGCTATGCAAGACAGTTCGACGAAATTTTCGGCGCGCGCTAGGCGCGAGCGGGGCCCGATCTCGAGTCTCGGGCTACCGTTTTCGAGTTGCCGGAAAATTCGTTCAACGGTTCACTTGCCGGATCGGCTCGTGGTTCAGTTAGAGAAAGATCTCTCACAGCGATTACCGTGAAGTTCTACCTAAGGGTTCAAGATGACAGACCATTGTTGTCATTCCGAGCGTCAGCGTTGTGCGCTTCTGGTAAACGCAACTCAGCCATCCCAGCTTGCACGTAGTTGCATTCGGCGCGTCTCTTGCTCTACAAGAGAACAGGGCCTTTCACGAAGGGGACAATCGTAAACATGGGGCAAGATCTACGCACTTATATTGATTTGATCCGAGAGCGCAAACTGCTGCTCGATATCAAAAAGGAAGTCGACCCGCTGACCAATCTGGCCGGGATCGCCTATCGCGGTGAAAACGAGATGGGCAAAGCGACGATGTTTCACAACCTCAAAGGCTATCCTGGTTGGACGGCGGTGAGCTACATGTGTGGCAGCCGGGAAAAGATGGCGCTGGGGTTGGCGACAACGAAAGACAAGGCGCTGATGGAACTCGGCGGTCGGATCGCGCGCGGTTTGATCAAGCCGAAGATCGTCGAAGACGGTCCGGTTAAAGAAGTCGTGTGGAAAGGCGACGACGCGGACTTGGGCCGCTTGCCGATCCATGTCCACTCGGACAGCGACCGCGGCGTGCCGTTTATCGGTTCTGCGATGCAGTTCGTCAAGGATCCGGAAACCGGGACGCAAAATATTGCGCTGCAACGCGATCACATCAAGGGGCCGAAGAAGATGGGCATCTTCGTGCACCCCAAGCGCCATACCGATATCTGCATGCAGAAATATTGGAAAGCAGGAAAGCCTATGCCGGTCGCCACGGTGATCGGCCACCATCCGGCCTACTACATCGCCTCCACTTGGACGACCAGCTACGAGACCGATGAGGTCGAGATCGCCGGCGCGCTGTTGCAAGAGCCGGCTCAAGTGGTGCGCTGCGAGTCCATCGACGTCATGGTGCCCGCAGACGCGGAGATCGTCATTGAGGGCGAGGTGCCGCCCAACTACATGGAAGACGAAGGGCCGTTTTGCGAACACGCCGGCATGACCCATGGCACGCTGCAGCAGCCGATCATCAACGTGAAGTGCATCACCATGCGCAAGAACGCGATTTACTACGCGCTCCAGGGCGGTCGGCCGATCTCCGAATCGCAGCCGCTGGACGGATTTCCGATGGAATTGGTTCTCTACGCGCGCATCAAAGATGTCGGCGGGTTCATCGACGTAAAAGACGTCGTCGCGCTGCCCTACGCTGGCGGTAGCCACATCATCGTCGTGCAGATGTCGCCGCGCAAAGCAGGCGAGGTACGCAGCATGCTCATGGCGTTGCTTTCGAGCCCCTATCTTCACCCCAAGATCGGCATCGCCGTCGACGAAGACATCGATCCGCACAACGCCCAGGCGATCATGTACGCGCTCTCCACTCGGGTGAATCCCAAGTCGGACGTGTTCATTATTCCCGATACCTTGTGCCATACCGGCGATCTGACGGCGGAACTGCTGCCGGATCCAGGCAATCATATGGGTTTCCATCCGCGCATCGGCTCGAAGATGCTGATCGATGCGACCAAAGGCGCGGCGCCGACGCCGGAGCTGCGCGCCTACTTTGAACCGGTGAAGCCGATGGGACTGGCGGGGATAAAATTGGAGGATTTTCTTGGATGAAGACCGCAGCGGACCCCGCGCGGCAGAGCCGCAACGGAAATTCGGATTATCTCCCGCGACGATGCAAAGTCCGCAAAGGTGTCATTTCGACCGAAGGGGAGAAATCTTTCTGGGATCCCTCGCCTTCGCTCGTGATGACAGCCTTGGCTTTCTCTTGGCGTGCTTGGCGCTTTGGCGCGAGGAATATCGGAATCCACGCAGTCCTATTGTGAAAAATATGCGCGTCGCGCGCGAAATCATAAGTATGGTAATATTTAAGAGCACAACTGCGTTGTCAGTTTGCGCTTTCTGTGTTTAACCATCTTTTCTTATGAAAGTCGTCGTTCGCGGGGTGACCAAGGTGTACTCGACCAGCCAGGGCGATATTCGCGCTCTCGGCGGGATCAATCTCGAGGTGCGCGACCGGGAATTCTTCGGCATCATCGGGCCGACGGGATGCGGCAAAACGACGTTGTTGCATATCATCGGCCGGTTGGAAGCGCCGTCCACGGGCAAGGTCGAATTCATCGGCGAGCAGCATGCCAAGTCTCCTGTCTCCATGGTGTTTCAAGATGCCGCGCTGATGCCCTGGCGCACCGTGGAAGAAAACGTGCCGTTGGGCCCCGAATTTCGCCGGGAAGAGCCGTCGGTTTACAAACGGGTCAGTCGATTTTTTCTCGACGTTGTCCGGCTTCTCGATTTTGCCGGAGCGCGGCCGCACGAGCTTTCCGGCGGGATGAAACAAAAGGTCGCGATCGCGCGCGCCCTGGCGAACGATCCCGAAGTCGTGCTTATGGACGAGCCGTTCGCCAACCTCGATGCGCAAACTCGCGTGGTCATGCGCGAAGAACTGTTGCGCATCTGGGAGCGCGACAAAAAGACCGTGATTCTCGTGACCCATAACCTGGAAGAGGCGGTGATGCTCTGCGATCGCATCGCGGTGATGAGCTCGAGGCCGGGTCTGATCAAGGAGATCGTCACCGTGGACATCCCGCGGCCGCGCACGATGAAGAGCTTGCGCGATCCGGACTTCGCGCTGTGCATGGAGAAGATCTGGAATTTGCTGCGCTACGACGTGGAAGATTCCATGAAGCCGCGTCGAGACGCCCGATCGATCTAAAAACTAGCTTGCCCGCGGGCACGTCCTAGCCGACCGCCGCAAAAGGGCGCGATTCTTTTTTGCTTAACGCTAGCCAAATGCAAGACAGCTCCGGGTCCATCAGGGACAAAGAAAGGGCGATTCGACAGGCGATTCTGGTGTCGCTGATTTATCTAGTCCCCGCGGCTCAGGCGTTGCTGCCGATCGACGACCCGGATATCTGGTGGCGATTGCGCGTCGGCGAGTGGATTGCGGCGCATCGCTCCGTCCCGTTTGTCGATAGTTTTTCCGCTTACGACGCGGGGCGCTCCTGGATCGACTATAGCTGGCTTTTCGAGCTGGCGGTTTACCTTGCGCACCGGTGGTTGGGACTCGTGGGGATAGTGTTGTTGATCGTTTCCCTCGCCCTCTGTATCGCCCATGCCGCTCGCCAATTGATTCGGCGGTATTCTTTTCCGCTCCCCGCCGAAGTCCTTCTCGTCGGACTGGCGCTGGCAGCTCTCAAGCCGTTGATGACGCCGCGGCCTTGGTTGATATCGATACTTTTTTTCGCGATTGAACTGGGAATCATCTATCAAGCGCGCGCCACAAAAAAAGCGCGCTGCCTTTGGCTTCTTCCGCTGCTCTTTTGGGTCTGGGCCAATTTTCATATCCAATTCGTCTACGGTCTCGCGGCCGTCGGCTTGCTTGCGGGCGAAGCGCTGTTGATCGCGATCGCTAACAGACGAGGATGGACGTTGGAGAAACCTGACTTGAGCCCGCCTAGCCTGATTGTGCTTGTCTTCGCGTGCACGGCCGCGACTCTGCTCACGCCCTATCATTATTTAATCTACAAGCAGGTTTTCGATTACATGTTCGTTCAGACGGCTGCCTTTGATTATATTGCCGAGCTGCATCCGATGTTTTTTCGCGCGCCGCAGGATTGGATTGTCTTGCTGCTCGCGCTCGCGGCTGCGTTTGCCCTGGGGTGGGGGCGGGGCTGGCGGCCGTTTCCACTTTTATTGCTGTTGATGGCGGCTTTGTTGGCTTTCCGCGCGCGCCGGGACGCGTGGGTTCTGGCGCTGGTGGCGCTGGCAACGATCGGCGAAGCCTTCGGCTCCTATCGATCAACCGAGGCCTATCGATTCACTAAAACGCAAGCGGCGCTGGCGATCTGTATCGGTGCTGTCGTCCTTTACACCCTTGCGCTTAGCCGAGGCATCTCGGAAGCCGGGCTCGAGAAAATCGTCGAGGAAAAATATCCGGTACGGGCCGCTGCTTTCGTCAGAGACAAGAAATTATCGGGGCCAGTGTTCAATCACTACGATTGGGGTGGTTTTCTGCTTTGGAGCTTGCCGTCGATAGGGGTCGTCACCGATGGCCGGACGAACTTATATGAGGATTCACAGATCGAGCGCTCTTTGAGCACCTGGGATGGCGCGCCCGGGTGGCAGGCCGATCCGGACCTGCGCCGCGCCAATCTGATTATCGCCGATAAGGGCCGCGCGTTGACAACGCTCCTGAGAGCGGATCCGCGTTACAAAATCGCTTACGAAGACGCTACGGCGGTGGTCTTTGTGCCTACGGATTCGACACCGTGAGTAATCGACGAACAGGCGCCTCTTGCATTTATGGAGCGACGCCCTACATTCAACAAAGCTTTGAACAGGAGGATTCCATGACTCTTTTGCGACAGATGCGGGCTGAAGTTTTGGGGGCGCTGATTGCGTTGTTAGCCCTTGCGGGTTGCGCTGCAACTTCGGCGAATTACAGCTCGATATTGACCAACACCGATCGGCCGCAGAACGAGCGCGATCTTGATGCCGCGCGCAAGCCGGACCAGGTGCTGGCCTTTTACGGTGTCAAAAGCGGCGACCGAGTCGCGGATGTCTCGGCGGGGCGCGGCTATTACACCGCGATACTTTCTCAGGTGGTGGGACCGCAGGGCGTCGTCTACACGGTGAACGCCCGTTCGCGCGATGAGATTAATCAGCGCTGGAAAGCGGCGCGGTTCGCCAATGTGCGTGTCGCCGACGGGCCGTTCGACAAGATCGCTTTGCCGCAAGATGGTTCGCTCGATTTCGTCATCATCCATCTGAACTACCATGACCTTCCGCCCGCGGTGCGCGCGCCGATGAACCGGAGGATTCTCGCGGCGCTCAAACGCGGCGGGACCTATGCCGTGGTGGATCACTCGGCGAAGGACGGCTCGGGCAACGAGGCCAACAAGACGCTTCATCGCATCGATAAATTCGAGGTCATCAAAGAAGTTACAGCGGTTGGCTTCAAGCTCGCCAAAGAGGGCGACATGCTGCGCAAGCCCGCAGACACGCGCGACTTCAACGTGAACAAAGTGCGCAACCAGGACGACCGCTTCGTGCTCGCGTTCGTAAAACCTTGATGCTGCGCTGAGCGCCGTTTGGAGCGGCGTCAGATCTCAGTCACGTTGCGCAGTTTCAATTTTTTCCGCTTCGCTTGATCCAGCACAAACTTGCCGACGGCCAAATCCTCGTCGGCGATGCCGTTGGACTGAAAGAAGATCCTTTTCGGCCGCGGCTGCGAAACGCCTTCGGCGACGATCTTTTCCAGGGGAATTATATCGTCCCAACGGGCGATGCGGGTCTGGCAGGCTTCGACCAGATCGCCGCTGTCGGCTTTTGCCGCGGCGACATCGTCGACGACGATCAAGTCCATGCGCCGGATTAAATTGTTCGAGACTTCGTGTTTGACCGTCGCATTGGCGCCGATGGAGGCGACTAGAACCTCGTCTTTGAGCGCGCTGCCCGTGGCGACCGGCGTTGTCGAGGCTGTCGACACCACGAGAATATCGGATGCAGCTTCGACCTCATCGGCAGTGTCGACTTCTTGCCAGTCGGCTTTGACGACTTTGCTCATCTGCTTGATAAAATCCTTGCGCCGTATGGGCGTGCGGCCCCAAACCACGACCTTCTCTATGGGGCAGGTCTCAGCCACAGCTTGGACTTGAAAAGTTGCTTGCCAACCGGGACCGATGATGCCGAGCACTTTGCTGTTATGGGGCGCGAGGTATTTAGCCGCGACTCCGGTGGCGGCGCCGGTGCGGAGGCTGCTCAAATAGCCCATGTTGATGATCGCCTGAATGCCGCCCTTGCGTCCGTGGTAGAGGGTGACCGTATTCGCATCGGCTGCGTAAGCGCGCAGGCAGATCAAGTCCATGTCCTGGTGCCATGCGGCCATCATGTTGAGTTGCTTTTCGCTGCCCTTGAGACGGCGGCGCGGCACGCTGCGCATCTTGCCGGCAGCGCGATCGCGGAACATCTTGTCGAGTTGGGCGACAGCCTGGGGCATGCCGATAAGCTTTCGGGTTTGCGGTTCGCTGATGATCCATGGCATGGGTCGAAAATCCTCCAACCGGTTCTATAACTTAAGGAAGATAGCCGGGCAAGCTATTTACGAGCGAGAAGCCCAATTTCTGATTCCTAACGGCCGGTTCAATCGCGAGTGGCCAAAAAATTCTCCATCGCGAAGCCGATGAGAGTGCTCAGGGTTAGAACATCGATCTCTTTTCTTGACCCTGGAAATCGCCCACTTGTCACTAAGCGGCTTGACCGAAACGTCTACGCAACCGATAATGTCCAAATCCAGCGGGCAAGTGGAGTCGTAGTCGAAGGGCCCGCCCGTGACAAAAAAGACGGAATCTAAAGATGGCGCAAGCAAAGATTCAAACCAGGCTCTGCCCGCACTGCGCTAACAGCATCGCGTCCGACGCCCTGACCTGTCCTTATTGTAAAGTGGATCTGGTGTTATCGACCGAGCCCGAGTGGCCACGACACGTGGAAGAGTTGGACCAGCCGAGCGCGCCGCCGGAAAAAGAAAAGCTTACGGTGAAATCCACAGCAATATTGATTTTAGGATTGCTCGTCTTTGCTCTCGGAGTTTATCTCGTCGGCGGCAACGTGGAACGGAGCGATATCGGCCCGCAGTTGGCCGAGCAGGAGCAAGCGCTCAAAGAAAAAGATGAAAAGATCAAAGACCTCGAGTCGCAACTCGCCCGGCTGCGTCAGGATAACCAGGGGACGAGCCAGCAGATCGAACAACTGAAGGCCAAGCTGGAAGAAACCCAGAAGGACCTGGCAGCGGCACGGAGCAAGCTCGCCAGCGCCAATCGCGAAATCGCACCCTCGTCGGCCAGTCGAATCGCTTCCGCGCAGCGACCGGCGGTCCGACCCATCGACCCGGCAGCGGCGCTGCCGACGCGTGCGCGCGCCACTCGGGCCATGAAACCTCGCGTGTATGAAATAGTACGAAACACACCGGTTCGCGAAGAGCCGACGAATTCGTCCCGAGTAGTAGCCGAGATCGGGAAAGGAACGCAGATCACGGTTGTCGGCTCGGGCGGCGGCTGGCTCGAAATCCGCTCGAAACATGGCAAACCTCCCGGCTTCATTCGCGCCGATGACGCGATGTTCCTCAGCAAAGCAAACTGACGCTCACCTCGGATAACAGGCTCATCCGGAAAATTCGCGATCCTGAACGCAAACTGCAGCCCGGTAGGATAACGCGGGAGCGGCGCAATCTCTGGTCGAGTCGTGCGACTTCAACTGCGTTAGGACGGGCGCTGAAGAACGGCGAGCTGTCCTGACCATCGATCCGGCGCCGATGCGGTCGTTCCATCGACCCGTTGGCTCGACCCGACACTTTCCTCACCGCGGCAAGAGGTTACCGCCGTCTTTGGTTTGGCGTGGCGTTCATGAGCGCTATACCAGAAGCGAGAGCCCAATGAGTTGACTTAGTCCTCGAGGGCTTCCTATGATGGATCAGCTCCAAGGAGCCGTCATGAAGTTGCCGATATCGCTTTTTACGCTGTTTTTCGTAATCGCTGCGCTACCTCCCGCTTATGGCCAGGGCACATTGAGAGCCCCCGGCTTGGGAGGCGGTGCGAGGGGTCGGACGGGACCGGGGGCACCCGGGACTCCGCTCCCTCAACGGCAGCAATCTTCGCCGACGAACCGCGCTCAGCCACCGAGCGTAACCGTGCCGCTAAATCCGCCGATGATTCATTCCTTACCGCAAGGTAAAGCTCCGGCATTATCACCGCAAAGGGTACCCCTGGCACCATCGGGACCGAGCGTGATTGAAATTCCGTCAGCAGGTCGAGGGCTCAGACAGCCCGAATTGCGCGCCCGTCCGGATCATCTGCGCCGGCCGCACCGGCCGCGGCCACCACACTTCCCGCCAGGGGTCGTGATTTTTGCGGAGCCATGGTGGTACGGGACATCCATCATCACCGAGGTCGCTCCAGGTGTGATACAGGAAGAACGGCGATACGAGGACGAGCCTGCCGGCGCCGTGCCGGAACGCGCTCCCGGCCGCTTGGCTCCTTTTGATCCAACCCCGCATGAGATCGTCGAGCGGATGCTGGCCCTTGCGCGTGTCAAAAAGAGCGATGTGATTTACGATCTGGGCTCGGGTGACGGACGAATCCTTATTACAGCAGCGCAAAAATACGGCGCCCGCGGCGTGGGCTATGAAATCGACGCCGGCCTGGTCAAGCTGGCGCGCGAGAATGTGCGCAGGGCGGGCGTGGACAAACTGGTGGAGATCCGCCAGGAAGATTTTCTCGGGGCGGATCTATCGCCGGCGTCGGTGGTGACTCTCTATCTCTCCTACGACGGCAACCTTGCGGTGCGCAACCAATTGAACCTCCAGCTCAAGCCGGGCGCGCGTGTGGTGTCTTATACCTTCGATATGGGAGAGTGGCAGCCGAAGATCAGCGAATCCTACCGCGACTCGGTAGGAAACGTTCACAATATCTATCTTTGGGAAATTGCCAAGCAGGTATTTTCGCCCAGGCCTTCGGGACAAGTCCTCGAACCCTATCCTCAACGCCAGGGGCCGCTCATCATCGAAGTTAATTGACGTCTTCGGTTCGCAGCGCACCGCAATCCAAAGGCGCTACCTCTGAACAGGTTTCAGAGCCTCACCGTTGGTAGCGGCCGATGAGCTCGGCCTGTCCTAATACGTGACCTTTGATCGCTTCTAGGAGCTGGGCTTTGCTTGCGCTCGGTTTAAGCCCGGTAGGTGCGTCGAGCGCATAGAGCTTGAAATGGTAGCGATGCGCCCGGCCCGGCGGCGGGCAAGGGCCGCCGTAGCCAACCCGCCCAAAATCGTTTCGCCCTTGTTTGGCGCCGGTTGCCAGCGTTGCGCTCTTGGAAATATTTTCAGCGAGTTCATTCGCAGTCGCAGGCAGATCGTAAATCACCCAGTGCACCCAAGTTCCGCCCGGGGCGTCGGGATCGTCGACGATCAGCGCGAAAGCTTTGGTTTGCTTGGGCGCGTTCTCCCAGCGGAGCGGCGGCGAAAAATCCTCGGCGTCGCAGGTGTATCTACCTGGGATTGCTGCGCCGGCTCGAATTGCCGGACTTTCCAGTACAAATTGCGTCGCAGCTTTGGGTTCGGCGCCGCCGGCAGCGGACGTAAGCACCAGCGCGCCATTAAGGATTCCCGCTAAGAGCGAATTGCACCGAATCTGCGAACTCATCGTGGCACCTCGACGGGCTAAATTTTCGCCGCGGTTTCTAATTCTGATCGTTGAAGTAGCGCCGTTATGCGCTTGGCGACGCTTTGGCTGACCTCCCCAGGTACGCCGATGCGTCTGAAGCGCGGTCTTTCCGCGAGCGGCACCGTGGCGTCGATGCCGACCTTGGCGCTGGACATATCAAGCTTGTGAGATGGGTCGATACTGCGGCCGCGCAGGCCGGGCATAATCACGAGATCCTCATCGCCCTGGAAGCGCGTGGCAATCGCCCATTCAATATCGCGCGGATCCTGAACGTCGATGTCGTCATCGACGATCACCGCGTGCTTTAGATAGGGCACACCGGCGAGCAAAAAATGCAAAACTTGTTTT
>JBLMXG010000409.1:0-3901 GCA_050257635.1 Chloroflexota bacterium | reverse complement strand
TATCTTTGAGGCGCTGATTGGGATCGACCATGCCCGTGGTGGGTTGGGGATGGTGGCTGCGCGGCGCTCCGACGAAGCTGCAGCCTTTGCCGACCGGCTTGGGCGTGAGCCGGCCGTCGATCATGACAAAGTTAAAGCCGCGATTGTCCTTGACTACCCGCGGCGCGCGGTCGCGAAAGGGGGCGTCGATCAAATCGGCCCAGGGGATGTCCCGCTCCAGAACATGACCGTCGGCATCGATAATGCGCATGAACATAAACTCCTTGCTCCAAATGCTTCACGCCCATCACTAGCAGAAAGAGGCGAACTTGCTCAAGAGAGGAAGGGCAATGATTGGGGGAGACACGGAATGACAGGGACCGGGGAGGAATGATGGGTATCGCTTCGCTCCACCCATCCTACAGGATTCGGATGTCGTAGGGTGGGTGGAGGCACTTTTTGCCGATACCCACCGGTTTGCTGCGCGACGTTTCGTTGACGTACCGGGACGTGGCGCTTTCATTGAAAATGGAGTGCATGGCTTTGCAGGAAATTGACGGTATCGCGGAGCTTGCCCTGAGCGCGGCCGACGATGCCATCCGAGCGCTGGGTATCGCTTCGCTCCACCCATCCTACTAATTTGTAGGGTGGGTGGAGGCGTATTGTGCCGATACCCACCGGTTTTCGATTGCATCGCGACGCGGCTCTATCCTATCTTCCCGCGGTGGCAAATTACCGGCGCAATGCCTTTTCGGGCGGAAGTTATTTCTTTACGGTCAATCTTGCCGACCGCCGCTCGCAGCTCCTCACGCATAACATCGCTTGGCTCCGTTCTGCGTTTAGGTTCGTCGCAAAACAGCACCCGTTCACCCTCGATGCGGTAGTCGTCCTGCCGGAGCACTTGCATTGCATATGGACATTGCCATCGGACGATGCGGATTTCGCGGCGCGATGGCGCTTGATCAAGACTGAGTTTTCGAGGCAGATCGCGGCACGCGAAATACGCTCACCGAGTCGCATCGCAAAGCGCGAACGCGGCATCTGGCAGCGACGCTATTGGGAGCACACGCTGCGCGACGAACGAGATTTCGCACGGCACTGCGATTACATTCATTTCAATCCCGTAAAGCATGGATATGTATCGAGTGCGGCGGAGTGGCCGTTCTCTTCGTTCAAAAAGTTTGTCGGTTTGGGCGTGTATGGAGCGGATTGGGGCGGCAGCAAGGTGGATGATGAGCTCAAATGCGGCGAGCGGAAGATTGAAGAATGATGGGTATCGCTTCGCTCCACCCATCCTGCCAATTTGTAGGGTGGGTAGAGGTGCATTGTGCCAAAACCCACAGCATTGTTGCGCGACGCTTGGTTTACAGGGCGCAACACGTTGATCGCGGATGCACATGAGGTGTTTCGCGGACATTGGCGGAAACCACGTAGCTTGCCCTGAGCGCGGCCGACGATGCCATCCGAGTGATGGGTATCGCTTCGCTCCACCCATCCTACGAAGATTCAATTGAGCAGCCGCAGGGTGGGTGGAGGCGTATTGTGCCGATATCCACGGGTCACCATTTTACCTGGCCGGGAAAGAGTTTTGCGCCGTAGTCGCGGTTGACCTCGCGAATCAACGTGTTGTCGTAGAAGCGTTTGGTATCCAATTCGGCGGCCTTCGGGTTGCTCGAAGAATCGAGCACCAGACGGATCGCTTGCGGATCGACGGTCATGTCCTTGTTCCAGACTTTGACGCCTTCCCTATAGCTTTCTTCGAGCAGCTTGGTGTCGGTGATCTTGCTGGTCTTGCTCATAACTTGTTTGGCGTAGGCCGGATCGTCGAGGCTGCGCTTCACGCCGTCGAGATATCCCATCAGAAATATTTTCAGCGTGTTGGGGTTTTTTTGCATGAAGGAGCGCGCCACCCCCGTGCCGGGGCCGATGATTTTCAGCCCCTTTTCATAGAAATCGATGATCACCGGAAAACCTTTGCTGCGGGCAATTTCCGTTTGCGGCGGAGTGATGATCACGCCGTCGGCGTTGCCGACGAGAAATGTGGACAGAGCGTCCGGCGGACCTTTGTGGTACAGGAGCTTGATATCCTTGCCGATCTCCATGCCGTACTCTTTGGCGGTTTTGCGCATGGCAATCTCGCCGAAGGCGCCGACCGAAGTCGTCGCTACCGATTTGCCGCGCAGCCCCTCGAATGTCGTGATCCCCTTTTGGCCGAAGAGCACGAGCGTGCTGCGATCCACGGAGGCGGCGATGTAGATTACGTCCGAGCCGGCGACGTTGGCGTGGATGGTCGCCGTGCCGCCTTGATAGATATCCACCTGGCCGGAGAGGAGCGCCTGGGCGGAAGCGGTGGCGCTAAGCGTGCTCAAGTTGACGGTCAGGCCGCGTTTGCTGAAGTAGCCGGCCTCGTTGGCGAGGAGTACCGGCAGATAGAGCGGGCCGGTCGCTGCGATGGCGACTTCGAGTTTACTTTTTTCCGGCTTGAGCTCGGCGGTTTGCGCCGCCGCCGGGCCGAAGATGATGCCGAGCAGAAGCGCCACGGCGATGAAGCAGCCGGTAGTAAAATTATATTTGTTGCGTAGCATCGATGAGTCTCCGTTAGATTTCTTGCATTCTTATTTTGGCGCCACGATGGCGGCGAGCTTGCTTTTCATGGCCGGGCTGAGCTTGAACAGATCGTCGACGATCTTTGTCACTTCCTCGCCGGTCAACGGATTGATGTCCAGGTTGGCCTTTTTCGCCTCGGCGATAAATTCCGGATCGGTCAAAGTTTTGGCGAAGGCGTTGCGCAGGATTTGCAGGCGATCCTTGGGCGTGCGCGGGGTGGTGACGTAGATGCGCACAATCGCCGCCGGGTCGATGGCGCCGGCCTTGAGCAACTGGCGCGCCTCATCCGTTTTCGCCACATCAAGGGCCATCGGCACGTTGGGCAGATCCGGGATCTTTCTCGCTGTGACCTGCAAAATCACGTTGACATCTCCCGCAGGAATCGCTTGTGCCCATGCGACTTTCAAAGTTTCCCAGGCCCAGCAGGCGCCGTTGATTTCTCCGGCGTCGGCGGCCAGGCGAATCTCATTGGTACCTTTATAGCCCTCGACGAGTTGGATCGGCAGGTTGAGCGTGGCTGCGATGAGGCGCGCCACGTCGCTGGTGCTGTTGCCGGGACTCAAGCCGCCAAGCTTGATCGGGGTCTTTGCGGCGAACCATTGGTCTATGTTGGTTACGCCGCTCTCTTTGCGCAGCGCGCACACGGTGCTGTCCTGCACCGGCACGCCAAGAAATTCCAGTCGCTGGATGTCGAAATCCACGCTTTTATTTCCCAGCGCGCGACTCAAGATCAGCGCGCCGTTGAACATGCCGATGCTGAGCCCATCGGGTTTGGCGCTGCTGTAAACATACTTCGCCGCGATCATCGTGCCGGCGCCAGTCATGTTCTCGACGATGAGGTTTGGATTGCCGGGAATGTGCTTGCCCATATGGCGCGCCATCGCGCGCGTGTAGATATCGAAGCCGCCGCCGGCGCTGCCGCCGACGATGACCCGGATGGTTTTGCCCTTGTAGAAATCATCGGCATGGATAGGTCCAGCCATCGCGATAGCCATCGCAGTCGTGAACGCGAGCAAGTAAGAACGCATTGTCCTTCCCTCCCGAATCGGGTCCATATCGGCAATGGGTGCGGTTGTCAATTCGTTGTTGTGTCCGCGCAGAGATCCGGTTTACGAGCGCGCCGGTTCAAATAGGTTGTGACGCGCGATGGGGACGGCGATAGAAAGAAACACTTTGATATCGGTGCAGCCGGTTCTATAGGATTGCTTGCACCGACGGCCGCGCTTTCATGCGCTCGTGCCAGGCGCCGAGGCGCGGCAACGACGGCGCCGGTAGAGCGCCGTAAGTTTCCGCGCGCAGCAGGCGCGGCAGGATC
>JBLMXG010000408.1:0-9919 GCA_050257635.1 Chloroflexota bacterium | reverse complement strand
AAGCTCACCTCGATCTGTATGGTCTTAGGCGTCATTGCCGTGCTGCCGATGCTGTGGAGCAACGCGCTCTGGGCGCTCTGGGTTTTCACTTGTTTTTACAGCGTGCTCGATGCGTCGATGCCGATCTTTTGGGCCGCCGTGGGTGATTTCTTCGGCCGCAGATCCTTCGGCACCATCCGCGGCAACATGAATCTCTTCTACACCTGGGGCTCGATCCTCGGCCCTTTCATCGCCGGAGCCGTCTACGACCGCACGCAAAGCTACGCGCTTGTCTTCAGCGGAATAACGATCTTGCTGTTAATCTCCGCAGCGACGACATCCCTGCTGATCAAGCCCTGGGCAAAACTCGGAACGAGCGCTCAGATGGCGATTCACTAAAGCCATTCGCTACATTGATAAGATTGTTATCTTAAACTCGGCAGCGGTGAGGATTATGGTCAAGTCCTTAGGGTTGGCCCTCGAACAGGGAGAGCCCCAGGATCTGTGACCCTATAACCTTGGACACGGCGTGGCACCGATAGTTTTCTGGGGCAATCAACATTGCCAGGGGCGAAAGATCGCTGCCCGTAGAGGACAGCTCCCAAAGCCTTGATCCTGATGGGTGCGGACCTACAATCCGATACCGGCTGATTGAAAACAGGGCGCGTCAGTCAGGAAATCACACATTGCGTGAGGGTTGAAAAAGAGAATAGAAAAATTCTCGGAAGAACGTCTGTGCCTCTTGATCTGCCTGCTAATGGGCGACCCGGTGCTTGCCCCCGAATTGAAGTTTACTTAAATGTCCAGCGAATCGACCGTCGAGATCAACACAAGAGCGGACATAATCAAAGGGACCAGGTACATGGCTGCACCGTAGTCGATCGTCGCATTCCCGTGTACCGGGACTAATCCGAAAAACATTCTTTTGAAGCTCTGCTCTCCCCGCCCCAAAGTCTCCAAACTGAGCAAACAACCGATCAACCCGATGATCTTCAGGAGTTTCCTCGAATCGGAAAAGCAGAACACCACCAGCGAATACAGCATGAGCAGGTAAACGAGTGCTAAATCAATCAGAGTGATCCCCAAACCAGCCCCCGCCAAAGGTGGAAACGTGCCGTCCCAGATCCCCTTCGCCATGTCTAATGCGGACCATTGCGATCTGCCCATGACCGCAGGGTCGATGACTACGAGCGTGCCGAAGGACGTAGCGAGCCCAATTCCCAGAGTCAACAAGACGAGGGCCTTTCTTCGGTGTCCCAAAGTTTTTACCGCCGAGTTCTGCGCTGAAAACGCGATCGCGTCTAGAAAAACATATATGACCAGCAGTAAAACCACTGCCGTGCTGGCCTTTCCGGCAAGATTCATAGTGCTCCCTTTAGCTCGCTTTTGGCTGCCCGCGCTGGCCACAGCTGGCCAATGCCAGAAGTAAGTACATTGTGCGAACTTTACTTTCTTTTAGTGCTTCTAACAAAACCAAGTGCGACAAGAAAAGAACGCACAAGCTTCGTAAGTTTTTTGCTGTTGAGCTTTACATGGCTATTTCGGACAAACCACCACAAAGCTATATAAATAATTAGCAATTAATGAGCCGAGAGGATGGATAGTACTATTCCAATGAAGCGATGTTGGGTCTGCCAGATAGCTGAACCCTGTTAGGATCATGAGAGATATAACAGGCACATCGATCCAGTCGAATATTGGCTTACCTAAAACCCGGCGCATGACCATTACAAGAGCGTACCCGGCGATAAGAACCACCCACGCCGCTGGATTAATGTGGCACATGTTCAATAAGCAACTATATACCTTCCTCGGTCGGATTGGAAAAAATCTAACGGTCAAAGCATAGGGTCACGTCTTGCATCTTGATCTTCGATGGCCGTAACCGACGCCCAACTTATTTTTTCTCGAGTTTGATCTGCTTTTGCCCGCCACTATTCGCCTCGTCAACGCGCGTCAGCGAGCATATACCCTTCTTGATCCCCATCTCGATGATCACCGACACTTCGGCCCGCGAGTTTTTTGCGCAGTAGTAACCTCGCAAAATTCGTCCGTCTTTAGTGATCATTCGTATGGGCAAGCCGTCGTAACGTTCGGCGTAGACTCGGCACCGAGTCGCGTTGGGCAATCCCGCTCGTGTGAGAATTTCGAGATTCTCACACACGGCGCCGGATTTAGTGAAACAGCAGGCGCCGCACTGATTACACTCGCCCGTTAACAGCATTTTTGCACGTTGCCCCAACTTCTCGGCACTCGTTCCTGGTCGCCGCTCTAGCTTGGGCCGAGGACTTCTTTGATAACCTGGGCGACGTCGGTCAGCGCTTTGGCGCCGTCACCGATGAACGTCGACCCGTGCATCGCGGCCAAGGTTTTGGGCCTGAGCGCCGCCAGCCGTCGCAGCGTCGATTCTGTGTAGGGCGTATACGGCATATAGTTCGCGAAAGGCCCCTGCTGATATTCGACTAACGTCTGTTTGAAGCGCCCTACCACATCCGCGCTGGTGCTGGGTTCGACATCCCCGTTCTGGTGGAGCAGATCGGAACAAAATAGGATACCGTGGGTTTCCTCGAACAGCAGGCTTGCTTCCCAGCAGTGCGGCACGTGCGGCGTCAGAAGCATACGGAAGCGATACTTCCCGGTGCTGAGCACTTCTCCATCCGCCAGCGCCTGCGCCGGACGGAGCGCGACCACATCGTCGACGCTCACCGCTTTGCCGACGAAACTGCACACGGGCGTCGCCGCGGGCGCGAGCGTCTGCCACTCCGCAAGGGCGCCGCACTCATCGGCCTCGAAATGGCTGAAGCCGATCCAGCGGAGCGCGGAGGGGTCGATTAACGTGGCCACGGCGTCGCGCACGACCGGGAACAGCCCCTTCATGCCGGTGTGGTACAGCAGCGGCTGCTCGTCGCGCACGAGAAATTGATTGAATTGCAGATTCGCCTCCGGAACAAAAGTGCAGATGCGATAGACATCCGGCGCGATTTCGTCGATCTGGGTCATCGGTTTCTCCCTATATGTGTTCTACAAAGCTGTCGAATGTGTACAGCCGCACGATTATCTTTTGCTTTTAACATTCTCAAGGCCTATCGAAGCACGGTGCGGAGCACCCGCATCATGTTGCCGCCGAGAATTTTTTCGGCCTTCTCATCGCTATAATTTCTTCGCCTCAACTCTTCCGCGAGATTCTCCTTATCGAGCAGCCTGGCGCCGATGCCGTTGCGCCGATAGATCCGGTCTTCGCTCCAGTCGCGTTTTTTAAATTCGGCGGCGAACGATGGCAGATAGGGCGCGATGCGCTTGGTGTCCTTGTACGAGCGATGCCAGTCGTCCTGCGCCGACACGCCGACGTGGTCGATTCCAGCGAGCTTCACACAGTAGTCGATCCAGTCGGCATACTCGGCGACGCTCGTGTTCGCGCGCACGTCCTGGCAGATCACGCCGCCCTTTTTTGCCGCCGCGACTATCAACGGATCGGGCGCGCTGCGCGGGCGATTGAACAGCGTTCGGCTCGTCGAGTGGCTGAAGATCACCGGCTGCTCGGAGCATTCCAAGGCTTCCATTGCCGTGCGGTCGCCTGAGTGCGACAGGTCGACAACGATGCCGAGCTCATTCATCCGCCCGATCGCCTTCCGTCCCAGCGACGCGAGTCCAGTATCCACTTCGCTTGCGTAGCCGCAGCCATAGTAGCTGTTCTCGTTGAACGCGAGCGACAGGCAGCGCAGGCCGAGATCGAAGAACGCATCGAGCATGCGCAGGCTGTCGCCCAACGGCTTGGGATTTTGCAGGCCGAGCAACACGCCGACCTTGCCCCGATTCTCCTGCCGATCGAGATCAGCGACGCCCCGCAGGAGGTAAGCGTGGGAATGATCGCGCACGATCGATTTCACCATCTCGAAATTTTCGATGCTTTCGAGTGTGTCATCCCACGTTAGATTGGCCGTGCAGCCGACGATGCCGACGCCTTGCCCGCGCAGCTGATCGATGAAGGCGGGCGAGAGATCTTCCGGCCAGGGTGCGCCGAGGCAATTCACGATGGTAGGCGACGTAATGGTACCCATATCAATGCGCCCTCCTTACCATGAGCGGCGATCATTACGATGGCTAGTGGAAATTTAGAGTTCTTGCAAGCATTAGAATGGGACGGACAAATAGCTCCCCTACTTCACCGACCATACGGACATCGGATTCTTACAACAGCGATCGGAAAAGTAGATGCTTCGCTTTTGCTCAGCATGACATCTCGGCGATTGAATCCTTGTGACATGTCTCGCCGTCAGAAACAGGAATCGAGTTAACGGTAGAAAACTTTGACTTGGTTTGATCTCGTGTGATAACCGGAACACATGGCAAACACTTCGCAATTCACCGGCGAGCTGGGTATTCACTACCCGCTCCACGTGCTCAATCGCTACTCCCTTCCCGAGCTGATCGATCTGGCAAAGCGCGCGGTCGATGTCCTCGGACCGTTTAATTTCACTCGGGTCTGGACCAACGACAACCTCGAGTATCGCAGCGTACTCGCAAGCTCTGCGGCAATCATGGCACGCTTGCCGGTCAAGCTAGGCACAGCAGTGGCTGTCCCCTACTTTCGCAATCCGGTCGACGTCGCCATGGCGTTCGCCACTATGTCTGAGCTCGCCGATGGGCGCGATATTTCACTCGGCTTGGGTCCGGGCTCCAGATCGATCCTCACCCGCCATGTGGTGCGGACCAAACCGCTCACGATCATGGCCGAGCTCGCGGTTGCATTGCGGACGCTATTTTCCGGCGCTGCGCTGCGGCGCAGCGAGATCCCGACATTGGCGGAATATTTTCACTTGAACGCGGATGAGTATGCGCTGCGCTTCAAAGCGCCGGCGCCGATCCATCTTTACTACGGCCCGAGCCTGCTCAAGCCCGCCGTGCTCGACCTGATCGCGCGCCACTTCGACGGCGTGATTTTGCAAACGCTTTACGGGATCGAAGACATGAAAGCTTCGCTGGCGCGTCTCGACGCCGCGCGCTCGCAGTCGGGGGCGGCGCAGGCGCTGCGCAAAACCATGCTCATCAATGCGTCGGTATCGCGTGACAGCCATGCCGCGCGGCAACACGCGAAACGATTTGTCTCGCATATCGCTTCGGGTTGGCCGGACGACGTGCTCGTTGCCAAAGGCATCGAGCCCAAGGCGATTCAGGCGGTGCGGCAAGCCTATGCGGAAAATCGCGGCGTGGATTACGCGTCATCGCTGACGCCGGACCAGGCGGTAGAAAAACTGATTATCGCGGGCACTCCCGACGAGTGTACGGAACGCTTGCACAAGCTCTTTCAACTGGCGGCGCGCCATGGCTTTGGCGAGATCGCCATCGGCGTACCGCTCGGACCCGACGTGCCCGAGGCCATCGATTTGTGGGGCAAAGAAATATTGCCCGCGATAAGCTGAACAAAACGGACACGGGCGACTATGCGATGCGATAAGCGCGCGCCGCGGCGTCATGAAAGAGCGATGCGCGTTCCGCCGCGGAACAATTTCGCGTCAGCCGCTTGAAGGCGTTCCAAACAACAGCGTACGAATTCGACCGCTTTTCCACCGGAAAATTGCTTTCGAACATGCAGCGCTCCACGCCGAACTTCTCGATGCAGAATTCGAAATACGGCTTTAACGCCTCCGCGAGTTCCTGCGATGAAGGCCCTACCGGGCGCTGATGCCAATCGTAGCCCGACCTTGCCGAACCAACCCCACCGAGTTTGACTACGACATTCGGGCAGCTTGAGACCTCCGCGATACCCCGGCTCCACAATTGAAAGACTTGGTCACGTCTCCCGGCGTAAGGACCGACACCCAGCGGCGCGCCGATGTGATCGAGAATGATCGGTACGTCGGGAAACGCTCGGGCGAGATCGGCAAGTTCCGCGAGCTGCGGATGATACAGCCAGGCATCGAAACTTAAATTTAGTTTTTTCAGCCACGCAAAGCCGCGGCGGAAGCGTCCGTCGGCCAGCATTCCCGGCGAAGCATCGCTGCGCAGGGCGGCGCTCGCATCCCAAGTGGTCGAGTGACGGATACCCCGGAAACGATTCGGGCTGGCGGCCACATGCGCCTCCAGCACGGGCGCAACCCTATCGCCCAAGGCGAGATCGGCAAAGCCGACGATAGCGGCGGCGACGCGGGTGGTCAGGGACAGATTCCCTGCGACGCGGCTCGCAATCTCGTCGAGAAATTCGACTTCGCCGACCGGCTTGAGCGGCTCAGGGCCGTTCTTGCGATAGCCGTAGCCGCATTCGATCGCCACCGTCGAAACGATGTTGTGGCCGCTCGCGAGATCGTCGAGCAAGTCTTGCAGCAAATAATCAACCGGCGGACGCTGCCAGAGATGGTGGTGCGCGTCGCAGATCGGCAGCGCGGGCTCCAACGCGGTTTCTTTCGGTAAATGGTTTTCCGCCGCCATTTTTTCGTTAGCGAATGCGCCACGCGCCCGGCAAGGCGCAATGGATCGCCAACATCGCCGCCGCGCCGGCCGTCCCCATCAGCGCCACCGCCCATTGCGTGCCGCACAGCACGGCCAGCGAGCCAATCATCATGCTGCCGGCGGTCATGACGACTTGTCCCATGTGGAACAAAGCGATCGCCCGGCCGCGAAACTCCGGCGGCGAGTAGGTCTGAATCACCGTCTGGACGAGAGCGTGCGAACAAACGTTGGCGAAGCCGACCCCGACCATCAAAACCATCGAAAGCTCAAACCAGGGCGAGCCGGCGAAGGCGACCACGCTCAAGCCATACATAGCCACACCGCCGAGCATGAACAATCCCCTCGGCATGCGGTCGCCAAAGGTGGCGATAATCACGGCGCTGCCCAACGCGCCGACGCCCATGGCGGTCAGCAGGAATCCTTGACCCGTGGCCCCCACGGCTAAAATATCGCGCGCGAACACCGGTAAGAGCGTGGTGAAGGGAACGATGAACAGCGATGCGGCCATGGTGATCAGCAACGCGGTGCGAACGGTTTCGTTGCGCCAGCTGAATTTCCAGCCTTCGACGATGCTCCTGCCGAAGGACACGGCGTGGGCGGCGTGCTTGCCGGCGCCCTGCGCGAGCCCGTCGCTGGCCTGGAGCCGGAGCGTCCAGAATGTCGCCAGAATATAAAAGATCGCCTGGGTGACGTAAGCCCCGCCGCTACCAAAAGAAGCGATCAGCACGCCTGCCAACGCCGGCCCGGTGCTGCGCGCGACATTGAAAATGATCGAGTTCAGGCCGATGGCACTGGTCAAACTTTTTGTCGGCACCACGTCGCTGATGATCGCCGCGCGCGCCGGCTGCTGAAAGGTTTGCACGATGGCCATGCCGAATGCCGTGACGTACACATGCCAGGGCTCGATCTCCTCGGAGAAAATCAGCAACGCCAAGGCGGCAAACATGAGGCCGTCGATAATCTGGGCAATCAAAATTTGCGTTTTGCGCGAGTAGCGGTCGGCCGCGCTGCCGGCCACCGGAGAGAGCAGGAGTATTGGAATCGCCTGGACGCCGCGCACCAGACCCAACTGCACGGTGGAATCGGTCAGCTCATAAATCAGCCAGCCGCGCGACACCTGGTCCATCCAAAAACCCATGGATGTAAAAACATGGCCGAACCAGAGCAGCCGAAAGTTTCGATGACGCAGTGAGGTGAGCGCGCGCAGCCCGAGCAGCGCGTTGATCGGCGACCACGCGCTCCGCGCCGCCGGCGTCGTAGCCAAACCATCCGCGTTGGGCGCATCCTCATCGATGGGGGAACCGCGCATCACTCTCTCCAGCGCGCTATCGACGAAAAAAACATTTCATTTTCGTCGCTATAACACGCGCGCCTGACTAGCGTCCAGTTACGCCATCGTCGGGGAAAAAAATTCACGAGCTTCGGCTTCGCCGGACATCAAATCGTGCGAGGAACATTTTATATCACGCGGCTTTTCCCGAGCTCAGCGGATCTCTCTAGCCCGCGGCGCCGCCACATAAAGAATGACCATGAACAGGGTGCCGACGATGCTCATCGATGCGGCGGCGCCCGGCGCGCCGATCAGCGCCGACAACGCGCCGACGAGCAAGCCGCCGAGCAGCAACAGGACTTGGGTCATATGAAAGATCGCCATGGTCCGGCCGCGAAACTCTGGCGGTGAATAGGTCTGAAGCACGGTTTGGACCAAGGCGTGGGAGCTGACGTGGCAGAGGCCGATGATTGCCATCAGCACCATCGATAGCGAAAACCAAGGCGACGCCGCAAAGACCACCACCAGGACACCGTAGAGCGCGACGCCGCCGAGCATCAGCAGGCCGCGCGGCATGCGGTCGCCGAGCGTTGCGATCATCAGCGAGCTGCACAGCGCGCCGATGCCCATGGAGGTAAGCAGCAGCCCCTGCCCCTTGGCTCCGACCGCGAGAATATCGCGGGCGAATACCGGCAGCAGGGTCGAGAAGGGAATCATGAACAGCGCAGCGATCACCACGACGAGGATTCCGGTGCGGATGATCTCGTTGCGCCAGCTGAACTTCCAGCCTTCGAGAATGCTCTGAACAAAAGATTCGCCGTGCGCGCCGGCGCGGCGCGCGGCGGCATAGCGGGTCGAGCTCATCTGCACGGTCCACACCGTCGACAGAAAAAAGAACACCGCCTGCACGGCATAGGAAATGCCCGTGCCGAAGAGCGAGATCAGCAGACCGGAAAGCGCGGGACCCGTGCTGCGCGCCATATTGAAGACGACGGCGTTGAGGCCGATGGCGTTGGTCAGCGTTTTGGCCGGCACGGTATCGGAAATCATCGCCGCCCGCGACGGCTGCAAAAACACCTGCACGCAGGCCATCAAGACCGCGGTCACGTAAACATGCCAGGGTTTGATCAGCGCGGTAAAGATCAATACCGCGGTGACGGCGTACAACAAACCGTTGGCGAATTGCGCGCCGACCACCTGAAACTTGCGCGAGTAACGGTCCGCCGTGCTGCCGGCGATCGGTGAAAGCAGCAAAAAAGGCAACGCTTGAATGCCGCGCACCAGGCCCAGTTGCAGCGCCGAATCGGTCAACTCGTAGATCAGCCAACCGCGCGTGACTTGATCCATCCATGTGCCCATGGAGGCGAACACCTGGCCGTACCAGAGCAAGCGATATTCGCGATGGCGCAGCGCCTCGAACGCGCGCCAACGGACCAAGTACGCGAGCGGGAACGAGAGCTTTTCGGCGACCGCCTGATCGCCGCCATTGCCGCCGGGCTCGGCAAATTTTTTTTCGTTCGCAGATGTGGATTGCAGAACAGACTCCCAAACCGGCCGCAGGAGACGAGGCTACTCGAAGACCCGGACCCAACAGAATGTTTCTCGGCTATAACACGCGTGTGGAGTGGCGTCTACCTGCGCCGAGTTTGAACGACGCCTGTCAGTCGGATTTATTATCCGGCGGCGATTGCGAGAGCTGCCGCGACAAACGATACGCCATCAAGCCCAATGCGGCGACGCCGAGCACGAGCACGGCCCACAGCGTCCACGTCCGGTAATCGATCCCCTCGCGCAACCGCCCGGCGCCGCCCAGCTCCACTGCCGCGCCGAGCGTTGCCGGTTTAACCGCGAATTCCACATCGGTGCGGTAGCCCGGTATCAGCGCGTCGATGCGGTAGTTGGCTGGCTTGGCATCGCGATTGCCGTAAATCAATTGGAACGGACCCTTGCCGCGCGCGGCGAATACCAGCCTTTGCGGCAACCACCCGATATGGATCGACGGAACTCCCGCGCCGATGCCGCCGCCCTTTTGCCCGACACGCAGCAACAATTGGCGCGCGCCGGCGCCGGCTAAAAATATCTCCGGGCTCGTGATCTCGGTGTCGTCACGGCGCAACCGATAGACAATCGCCGTGGATCTCGATTGCCAGTTTTCGCTGTTCTTGGCGCGCGCGAGAAATTGCACCTGTGCCACCGTGTTGACCTGAGGTAAATCCACGCGCA
>JBLMXG010000407.1:0-14093 GCA_050257635.1 Chloroflexota bacterium | reverse complement strand
CGGACCCGCGCCCAGGGGTTGGGATATCGACCCAGCCGCATTGGTCACTCTAGGATTTCCAACGTCGCTTCCAGTTAAACCGGCTGTGCCAGCGGCGGTTATCCGACGCGGGAAACGATCGATCTTCGCTGTTGGAAATGGGGGCCGTGACCTCGCGAAATTTGCTCAACCGTTCTTTTTGTTCCTCGGTCAGTCGGTCCTCGCCGAGAAGGAAATGATCGTCATTTTTTTGCAAGCGCGATTCGCTGTCGACCAACTGCCGGCCTAAGCTTTCGATTTGCTCTCGATACTCTCTGTGCAGAGTTTCGATCTGTTGAGAATGCTTCTGTCCGATGCCTAGAGCCGCCGCGCGCTGCTCCTCGATCGCCCATTCTTTCTGGCTGAGCTCGGCCTGCAGAAGGGCGAGCTGGGCTTGAAAGTCGGTGCGCATGCGCTCGGTCTCACTGGCGAGCGTAGCGTCGGCGCGAGACACCGCCGACTCGAATTGATTGAGGCGTTCGTGCAGCCTGTCCATCTCCGCTTTTACTCGCACTAACTCGTCGTTTCGATCCTGCAGTATGCGGTTTTTCTCTTGCGCTTCGCGCATCAGACGGTCGATTTCGTTGCGCAGGGCTTGCTCACGGTCGGATAGAGAGGCCTCGCGCTCCTGCAACTGCGCTGCGTTTTGCGTGAGTTGCTTGTTCATATCGTCGATCTTCATGGAATATTCCTCAGTCAGCCGTTGGGTTTGCTGTCGCGCCGTCTGTTCAGCAATCTGCGATTGGGCCTGTAACTCTTCAACCCGTTGTTCCAAGAATCGGGAACGCGAGCGGGAATTCTCGATCTCTACCTCTCGCGCTTCCATAACGCGCCGATTTTCGTCGATCCCGTGTTCGAGCTTATCAATCTGGCTTTTGTGCGTCAGCGCAAGGTTTTCTAGAGCAGCTTGCTGCTGCGCTAAAGCCCAGCTTTTCTCCTGCAGTTCCGAACGCAAAGTCGCGAGCGCACTATCCAGTTCTTGGCGTGCCTGTGCATCTTGGTTTCGGGCGGCCTGGTCGTTGTGTCGTAGGAGCTTGACTTGGTCGAAACGTTCCTGCCAGGACGTTACCTCGGCCGCTGCTCTGGTCAATTCTTGTTCGCGCGCTTGCAGGCGCGCTTCGGCGGAGCGACATTGCTCTTCGAGATCGGCAATTCGGCGAGTCAATTCGACGCCGTTTTGCCGTTCTTGGGTTAGCTCCGTTTCAAGTCGCTCTTGTTCGATGAGGCTTTCCCGCTGGAGAGCCCCCAGCTCCTCCTGCCGCGCCGTATGAGCGGATTCGACGTCTTTCTTGTACTGCGCTTTAGCCTCGTTTTCGGCGAATGCTCTCTCGGCGAGTTGCTCGGTTACGGCGCTCAAGTCATCTTTCAACTCGGCGATCTCGGCAGCGCGGCTTTCGACCAGCAGATGCTTTTCCGCCAATTGGGTGCGGAGTTCGTGGATCATGGCTTCGAGGCGGGCCGCTTGCTCCGCTGTATTCTTTTGCGTGGCACGTAAGGCTTCTTCTTTGGCTTGAAGGAGGGCTTGGTTCTCTTGGCGTATTTGATCGGCCTGAGCATTGTGTGCCTGGAGCCGGGCGATTTGGCCGCGCAGACTTTCAACTTCAGCGCTTGTTTGAGCGCTCAATTTTTGTGAGTCTCGGACTTGCTCGCGCAATCGGGCCAGCTCCTCGTTCAGCTGTGCTTCAAGAGCTTGAGACCTGCCTTCACGCTCGCGCAGCGCGGACTCGTGTTCTTGTTGCAGGTCGGCGATCCGCGCGCTGAACTCCTCATCCTTCGCTTGCAGAAGACTTTCCAATTGCCGGCAAGCATGGCTAGCCTGTTGCCAGTCTCGTTCGAACCGGCTACGGGCCTGCTCGGCCCGCACTTTTTGATTTTCAGCGGCGGCCAGTTCTGTGCGTAGGCGTTCGAGATCTCGGTTGGCTTGCTCGGTGAGTTGGCGTTGCTGGTCCAGCTCGTCGCGGTTGTGGTTGATCGCGGCGTTCAATTCGTCCATGGCGGATTTGAGGGCTCTTTCTTGGTGCGCCGCGGCCGATTCCTGAAGTGCGAGTGCGGCGCGCAAGCCGGTAATTTCGCTTTCCCGTTCGCGGCGCGCCGCGTCGGCGAACTCTTGGGCGCGAAGTTCGGCGCCGGCCGCGGCCGATTCCAGCTCGGCAATTCTCTGCCGCGAAGCTGCCGCTTCGATCTGTGCGGTTTTCGCATCAATAGTGCGCTCCTCGATTTCGCTCCGGCTCCGCGCGAGCTCCTGTTGCAGCCCTTGAATCCGAGCATGTAACGCCAGTTCGACGGCGGTGACGGCTTCCTGCCGCTCGCCCAGTTCCCGTTCTCTGACTGTGATCTGGTGCTCGAGTTCGGCGATTCTGTTTTCATCGGCCCGGCGTACGGCATCAAGTTCCTGGTTTTTGGCATGCACTGAGCGATTGGCTGCGGCAAGCTCCTGTTCGAGAGCGCCGACGCGCTTCCCGGTTTCGCCCAGTTCCCGATCGCGCCCTTCTAACAGTGCCTGCTTTTGTTCGAGCTCGCTCTGAAGCGCCTCAATTTCGTGCTTGAGGCCGAGCTCCAGCTCGATCATTGCGGAGCGATTTTGCTGCAGACTTTGTTCCTGTGTCTCGACCGTAGAGTGCAAAGCGGCTAATTGGGTCTCAAATCGCCCCCGAGCTTGCTCGATTTCCCGGGCCGCGTGCTCTTGAGTTCGTTGTAAGCTCGCTTGCAGTTCACCGGCTCGCCGGCGTAGTTCGCCGATCTCGTTGGCCGCGGCTTCGAGCGCCTTGTCAGCGCTCTGAGCTTGGTTTTGCAGTTGGCCTTGCAGCTCGGCGACGTGGCTTTGTAAGCCTTCTTGAGTCTGCCGCGCGACCCGGCGGTGTTCTTCGAAGCTTTCCTGCTGTTTAGCCAGTTGGCGGCGCAAGGTATCGAGCTCCCCCTCCAAGCCTTGCCGTGCCAGCACGGCTTGGCCAACCGCAGCCTGAGCTTGCTGGTGCACCGATTCCAATTGATTGATCCGGTCGCGTAAATATTCGGCGTCGGACTTGGTCCTTTGCAACTCCGTGTCACGGCTTTCGATCACGCGGCGTTCATTGACCAGCTGATTTTCCAGAGACGCGATTCGTTCGCGCATCTCGGCGACGAGCGCCGTTTGCGACGCGCTCAGGGCAGAAAGTTCTTTCTTAGCGGTAAGCTCGGTGCGGAGCGTGGTCAGTTCATTTTCGTAGCGCTCGTGCAGCCGCGCCATTTCATCGTTAGCCGAAGCTTCGGCCTGTTTGAGGCAGAGTTCCAACAAGCGGGCTTGAGCAAACAAGATCTCGATCTCGTTGAGCAGCAAAACGGTTGGGTCACTCTTAGAATATTTGATGGAATCCATACAACCAAGTCCTACGCGGCTGCCGCTGCTGGAACCTCAACGCTGGAATAAGGCATAAGGATCAGCCAAGTGTGACCGTGTAGCTAAAAACATGCCATCGGTGCAAAAGAGACTTGTGTAATATCACGTAGTTAAAAGCCCAAGAAACGAGACTCATCATGCCAAAGGGAAGGAAAAAGGGGGGATTTGGACAATCGCAGGAATTCTTGGACAAATTTGTCTTGTTATTATCGGTCGGCTGGTTTTTTGTTGGGAATAGAGCTGAGCCCAAGTCCGAGACGCGCGTGGTTGACGTGCCAGCTGGAACCGCAACCATCGCACGTCAAAAAGCGATTTGAAAAGCGTGACGGCTGCCGATAAACTTCGCCCATGTCGATTTATTTTCGACCCAATATCGCAACGTTGGCCGGATATACGCCCGGCGAACAGCTGCAAGAGCCGAAAATCATCAAATTGAATACTAATGAAAACCCCTATCCGCCTTCGCCCAAGGTTTTTGCCGCGCTCAGGAACGCAGTCAACCCTTCGCTGCGACTTTATCCAGAGCCTTTAAGCGACAGTTTGCGGGCAACAGCGTCGCGTGTGTTTGGCGTGATGCCGCCTAATGTCATCGCCGGCAATGGCTCGGACGAACTTTTGTCAATGTTGCTCCGTTGTTTTGTCGGCCCCGGCGATCGAGTCGCCTTTCCGGTTCCGACTTATTCGCTTTACGATACTTTGGTTGAGATCCAGGACGGAGATGCTGTACGGGTCGATTTTCCACCGGATTTTTCTCTGCCTCAATCCTTGGCCGAACAAAAAGCGAAGCTGACTTTCTTATGCAATCCCAACGCCCCGTCGGGAACGCTGGTTCCGTTGGCGGCGATCGAAAAACTAGCGCGAGCCCTTTCGGGCGTCTTAGTCGTCGACGAGGCTTACATCGATTTCGCCGACAGCGATGGCGCGTCATCGATTCCGTTGATTCAAAGGCTGCCGAATTTGATCGTGTTGCGGACCTTTTCCAAGTCCTTTTCCCTTGCCGGAATGCGCATCGGCTTGGCCTTCGCGTCGGAAGAAATTATCGCCGGCATGATGAAGGTCAAAGATTCCTACAATCTCAATCGCCTGAGCCTGGTTGCCGCGACCGCGGCGTTACAAGACCTACCGTGGATGAATCGGAACGCGCGGCGCATTCGGCAAAGTCGCAAGCGGCTTGGCAACGCGCTTCAGCGGCTGGGCTTTCAGGTTTATCCGTCCCATGCGAATTTTGTTTTAGCGCGCAAGCAGGGAGAGAACTTGAAACCGGTTTATGAAGCGCTCAAACGCAGGATGATTTTAGTGCGTTACTTCGACCGGGCGGGGTTGCAAGATTGCCTGCGCATCACGGTGGGCAAGCCCAAGGAAGTTCAAACGCTGTTAAAAGAGCTGGCGGCGCTCGGCGCGCCCGCGACCAGTCAAATGGCGGCGGTGCCGTAAAAGGAGTTCGACCATGTCAAGGCTTAATATCACCGGGTTGGACCATATTGTTCTCAACGTCGGCGATATCGACCGCTCGCTCAAGTTCTACACTGAAATTCTCGGTCTAAATGGGGAGCGCGTCGAAGAGTTTAGAGCCGGCCGGGTCGGCTTCCCTTCGGTGCGCATCGACGATGCGACGATCATCGATCTGTTTCCCGTACAACGGAATACGCCGCCGCAGGGCGGTGTGAAAAACGACGGCAATCTCAATCATTTTTGTATGGTCGTCGGCGCAGCGGATTTTGCCGGCATCGTCGATTATCTGGCGGCGAACAATATTTCCGTTCGGGAAGGGCCAATCTCGCGCTGGGGCGCGCGCGGTCGGGCAACGTCGGTTTATTTTCTAGATCCCGACGGCAACGAGATTGAGATCCGGGCGTATTGAAAGAATGGGAAATGGAGTTTTGGAGTACGGCAGTGACGGGTTGAAGAGCGACAGAGCTGGGCTGACCACTATATCCAACGCCCAAGTTTCTCCGCCTACCGCATCTCGCTCTGCTTGGGCGGACTCACTCCCTCGACCTTGATCTTGAGGATGCGTCGGCCTTCCATGTCGACGATCGTCAGCTTGTAACCATGCTCTTCGACCCATTCGCCGCCGCGCGGGATGCGCTTGAGCCGGGCGAGCATAAAACCCGCAAGGGTGTGGTAGTCCGGGGATTCTTCGAAAGGGAGATTGAAATCGGTCTTTAAGTCTTTGAGCAGCGCCGAGCCTTGAATCACCATGGAACCGTCGGGCAGCCGCTCTACCGGCCCGCGTTCTTCGCGATCGTACTCGTCGCGGATTTCACCGACGATCTCTTCGACCAGATCTTCCAGCGTGGCCAGCCCTTCGACTTCGCCGAATTCGTTGACGACGAGCGCCATGGCCAAGCGGCGGCGCTGCAACTGCTTCAAGAGTTCACTGATCGGCAGCGTGCTCGGCACGAAAAAGGCCGGATGAAGATGGTCGCGCACGCGAAACTCGCTTTTTTCCTGCAGCGCTTTAAAAACGTCTTTGTTATAGAGAATGCCGATGATCTTATCGAGCTCGCCTTCGTAAACGGGGATGCGCGAAAAACCGCTGTCAACGAAGCTCTTGGCGACCTCGGCCAGAGACGAGTGAACGTCGACGGCGTGGATCTCGGTGCGCGGGATCATTACCGCTTTGGCCGGCGTGTCGGCAAATTCGAAAACGCTGTGGATCAGCTCCTTTTCCATTTCGTTAAAGATGCCTTTGGCGGCGCCCTCGCGAATTAATGACTTCACTTCATCGACGGAAATGAAGCTTGCGCCTTCGACATCCTTGCCGCCAAGCAGGCGGAGGACTGCATTGCTCGAGGCGGTCAGCGCCTTGACGAATATCGCGCTGACACGGGCGAGAAACTCGATCGGGCGGGCGACGAAGCAGGCGATCTGCTCCGAGTATCGGAGTGCGAGGGATTTCGGCACCAGCTCGCCCAGGACGAGCGAAAAGTAAGAAATCGGTACGACCACGATAACCAATGCGATCGCCTCGGACCAGCGTGACACCAAGGGAAGCGGCAAGGCGGCGATTTGCGGTTTCAAATAACCGATCGCCGCCGCGCCGCCGATGGCGGACGCCAGGGAGCCGACCAGCGTCACGCCAATCTGCACCGTGGCAAGGAAACGGTCGGGGTCGTCCTTCAAACGCGCGACGATGGCGGCGGATTTGACGCCTCTTTCCAACAGGGCGTCGATGCGGCTTTTGCGCATTGCGATCATGGCGATTTCCGAAGCGGCAAAAAAGCCGTTGGCGAAAATCAAGGCGAGAATCACGATCGCCTCAAACCAAAAATCGTCTATACTCATGATCAACGTTTCCTCATACTCGCCGGTCGGGGCGCCGACGAATACCGCCGCTTATCGCGTTTATACCAAAAGGATTCTGCGGGAGACAGCCAATATTGGCAGTTAATTGGCAGTGGACCAAAACCAGGGATTGCGAGGAATTCTACCGCCCGGCACGCAAAACGCAAGCGCCTCGTTTACCGCCTGAACCGTTTCAAGTAGGATAGGGACGGAGAATGCCGGTGGTCGACAAACCGAACGCAACCGCCTCGATTCAAGGAACTATAAGCCGGATTACCTACCAGAGCCCGGATACGCACTATACTGTGGCGCGTTTGGATGAAGACGGCGGTGCCCCCGTTACCGTGGTCGGCGCGCTCTTTCCCGTCGCTGAAGGCGAAGAAATAAAAGTTTCCGGCGCGTGGAAACGTCATCCGCGTTACGGCCTCCAGTTTCAAGTCGAGCACTGGGAAAAGATCGATCCCGCCACTATCGAAGGCATCGAAAAATATCTCGGCTCGGGGCTGATCAAGGGAATTGGCCCGAGCTACGCCAAGCGCCTAGTCGCGGCATTCGGCCTTGACACCTTGCGCGTGCTATCCGAAGAACCCTTGCGGATTCTCGACGTCGATGGTATCGGCGAGACTCGCGCGCGGCGAATCATGGAAGCCTGGCTGGCGCAGCGCGGCATGCAGGATGTCATGGTGTTTCTCCAAGGGCACGGCGTCGGGGCGTCGCTGGCGCTGCGGATCTACCGGGTTTTCGGCGCCGACACCATCGCTCAGGTGCGGGAAAATCCTTACGCGCTGTCGCGGGAGGTGCACGGCATCGGCTTTCTGCTGGCCGACCGGCTGGCTCATCAGCTCGGCATCCGCGGCGACTTTCCGCTGCGCGTCCAAGCCGGTGCTTTGCACGTGCTGCGCGAGATGGCCGAGCGCGGCCACTGCTACGTCGGTCTGACCTCTCTCAAACATAACGCCGCGGGCCTGTTGAGCGTCGAAGAAGATGCCGTTCAGGCGGCGATTGACAAGCTTGCTACCCAGGGCGGCCTGGTGCTGCAAGAAAGCGGCGATGGTTACGAGACGCAAGTCTATTTGGCGGAGCTCTTTCATGCCGAGCGCCGCGTGGCGGCAGCGTTTCAGGCTCTTTTATTCACGCCGTCATCAGTTCGGGGTGAACAGATTCTCGGTCCCTGGAATCGCCGGGCGGGCGTGGGGCGCGGCTCGATCGATCTCGGTAGTGCCGAGCTGTTTGGTCCCGCGGCCGTGAAGTTGGACGACGATCAAATGCGCGCCATCGAACAAGCGCTGCGCGAAAAGGTTCTGGTCATCACCGGCGGGCCGGGTACCGGCAAAACGACTTTACTCAACGCGCTCTTAACCATTCTGCGTCGCGCGAAAGTAAGTTTCGTCCTCGCCGCGCCCACCGGCCGCGCCGCCAAACGCATGGCCGAGAGCGCCGGGGAGGAGGCGGTCACGATTCACCGCCTGCTCGAATACAACCCTCGCGAAGGCGGTTTTCAGAGGAGCGAGGATCGCCCGTTGGAAGTGGATTTCGTCGTCGTCGATGAAACCTCGATGGTGGACCTGGGGCTGATGGATCATCTGTTGCGCGCGGTCGAGCCGCACAGCCATTTGATTTTGGTCGGCGACGTGGATCAATTGCCGTCGGTGGGGCCGGGCAGCGTGCTGCGCGATTTGATCGATTCGGGCGCCGTTCCGAAGGTCGTGCTGCGACGCATTTTTCGTCAGGATCGTGAGAGCTTGATTGTCGTCAACGCGCACCGGATTCTGCAGGGGCAATCCTTGGTCCTGCGCGAAGACGGCGAGGCGCAGGATTTTGTTTTTTTGGCGCGGGAATCCGAAGAGGAAATTCTCACCACGGTGAAAGAGCTGGTGCGCGAAAGCATCCCGCGGTCATTGCAGTTGGCGCCGGAGGAAATCGCTCAGATGATCCAAGTTTTGACGCCGATGCACCGCGGGCTTCTCGGCACGATCAATCTGAATCGCGAACTGCAGACGCTGCTCAATCCGCAAGGGCAAACGCTCGAGCGCGGCGGCTTCACGTTACGTTTGGGCGACAAAATCATGCAGCTGCGCAATAATTACGACAAGGGGGTATTTAACGGCGACCTCGGGCGGATCGTCGGTATCGATCGGGATGACGGCAGCGTCAAGGTCGATTTTTTCGATAAAGCGGTTGACTACGAGTCCGATGAGCTCGATGAGATCAGCCTTGCCTACGCAACCTCGGTGCACAAAAGCCAAGGGAGCGAATATCCCGCCGTGATCATTCCGCTCCATACCTCCCATTACATGATGCTGCACCGCAGCATTCTTTACACCGCCGTGACGCGCGGCAAAAAGCTCGTCGTCTTGGTCGGGAGCCGCAAGGCGGTTGCCATGGCGATTCGCAACCTGCGGGTGGAGAAAAGAAATACCGGGTTGAGAGAAAAGTTGGCCGATTGTGTTAAGGCCGCCCCGCTGCGGTGATTTTACCGGAACAGCCGGCCGAGCGTGGCGTCGAGTTGCGGGATGCCGAGCTTATTGAGGCAGGCCCAGAGCGTGGCTTGATTGCTGTTGATGACCGGCTTGCCGAGGTCGTTTTCCAGAGCTTCGATGGCTTCGATCATGCGCGTGTTGGTGCAACTTAAAAAGTAGCCGTCAGCTTCGGGCCGGGTGTTTTCTTTGACGACTTGCTGCCATTCTTCTGGCGTGACCCGAGCATAGGCAAAGCTTTCCAAGCCGAGACCCACCGCGTGGACGGTCGTGTAGCCGGCCTCGGTCAAGTATTTCACCTCGTGCTCGTTGGTCGCATTGACGTAGGGGCTGATCAGCACCAATTTTTTGATCCCGACTCTATCGAAAGCGCGAGTGATCGCCTGCGCCGTCGAGATGGTCGGACAGCCGCTGGCTTGCTGTACGATGTCGATGATGGCCGCCTCATGCGCCAGGCCGTTTTCCATGGAGTTCGCCGTGCAGTGGAAAACGATCATCGCCGGCCGCACATCGGCAAGCGCCTCGGCGGCTTCGATGAGAGACGGTTTCAATGCCTCGAGCGGCTTGCGAAACTTGCCGGCCATGCGCAATCGGGTGACGTGAGCGGTCACGCCCGACGGCAGGTAGCGATGAAATTGCGGCTCGGTGAGGCTGTTGCTTGACGGGATGATCAGCCCGATGCGCGGCTCGGGGTTCACAGCCCGGCGGCTCCGAGGTTGTAAAAACGCCGTGCGTTGCCGTGCAAAAACGCCGCCTTGTCGGCGACGCTGATCTCTTCGTTTTCGAGAAACTCGTCGATCTCGTGTTTGCAGAACTCGTTGTTAACTTCGTGCGGGTAGTCGGTCGAGTATACCCATGGTTTGCTGCCGACACGCCTGATGGCATGGGCGATGTCCGGCTCTTCACCTTCGCAACCGACGAAAATTCGCCCGGCATCGATATGGCGGGCAATATACTCGCTGACTTTTTCCTTGGGGCGAAGCTCCAAGAAACGCTTGCGCGGATCATGCTGGATATGGGTCTCCCAGGAGCGGTCGAATCGCTCGAGGCAAACCAGAAGCCACGCGACGCCGCCTTCCATAAAGCCAAACTTCACGTTGGGAAATTTATCGAAAACGCCGTTAAAGACCATGCCGCCGAATGAAATCATCTGGCCGAAAGGGTGTCCCAGTGCGTGGACCGGCGCATATGGGGTCACGTCATCGAGGCCGAGATTCTCATGGGCGCCGCCGTGGACGCCGATGGCGCAGCCCAGTCGATCAGCTTCCTCATAGATCGGCCAATAGCGAGGGTCGCCCAGGTTGGATTGAATGCCCGTGGACGGCAACATGGCGCCGCACATGCCGAGATCCTTGACGATTCTTCTGAGCTCGTCGGCCGCCGCATGTGGTTCCTGTAATGGAATCAACCCCATTCCTTTAAATCGCGGGCTCCGTTTCATGTAAGTGTTGGAGAGCCAGTCGTTGTACGCCTTCGCCACGTCAATGGCCCAGTCGCGGCTGACAATTTTGCCGAAAGAAAGGCCGAGGGTAGTATAAAGCACGGTGGTTTCGATGCCGACGTCCTGCAAAAAATCGACCCAGCCATCGGGGCCCACTTTATTAAAAGCTCCCGGTTGGAAGTCATGGAGGTTGGACGAGTGGAGATGATCGAGCGGCGGAAACAGGTTGTAAAAAGTGTGCGTGTCGAACTTGTCTTGGTATGGTTTGGGCATGTAGCGAACGATCTCGCTATAATCTTCGATCACATGGCCGTCGCCGTCGATAATCGTATGGCCGTTGAATGCCATGATAAGCTCCTCCTCGGTTAACAGTCTGGTCGATACGTCATCAAGGTGATCCTGCTTTGTCAAGACTCAATGACTACATCGGTCGCTAAATCCAATCCCGAACGGGAACATTATCCAGCCAGCCCGCCGAACCATTTGTTGTAGAGCTGGTCATAGGTGCCGTTCTCCTTGATTTTCAGCAGCGCTTCGTTGACCCGTTTGCGATATGGACTATCGGAGGGAAACAGGATGCCGTAGCTTTCCTTGCGGAAGATGGTGCCGGCGGTCTGCATTTTTCCCTTGCCTGCGTGGGACGCGTAGTAGAGCAGGACGGGGGCGTCATAAACCACCGCGTCGACCCGCCCCTGCTGCAGGGCGTCGAAGGCTGCCTCGATTTTGGCGAAATCAATGAAATTGATGTTGTGCTGGCGCAGGTATTCGGCCGAGGTGCTGCCCTGAACACTGGCGACCCGCTTGCCAGGGAGATCTTCCGGCCCGTTGATCTCGCCGCGCAGTTGCTGCACGGTCAGTGAAGAGGTGACCGCCGCGGTGAAGTAGGCGATGAAGACGACGCTCGTGAACATCCAGATCACGGCAAGGACACGCGCCATCGCCGCTCGCGGCATCTGATCGGCTTGGGTCGCCAGCGTCGAAGCAGCCCACCAACAAGCCTCGAAGATGCCGGGAAAATAACTGCGATGAGCCAACATGCCGTTGGCATTGCGCCGCTCGAAAAACCAGACCAGGTGCGCCGGGATCAAAATGATCAACAGCACGACGCCGAGACTCGGCAAAATAGCGGCCGAAAAGACGCCGGCGACGATAGCGCCGAGAACACTTGCCTGGGTGTTCTGGGCGGGGATGAGAATCTGTAACCCCGCGTCAAACATCGGCTGGGAAAAATCCCACTGAAGCTCGCGTTCGGCCGTGATCGAAATCGCCGCGATGCCGAGCTCCGCCTCATGGGCGTTGACGCTGGACAGTAGGCCGGTCACCGTCGGTTTCATGACGAAGCGCCACTTCACGCTCATCTGCCTGGCGATTTCCTGCCATAGTTCCACGCTAAATCCGGTGAGCTGGCCGTTGTCCTCGAACACGAAAGGTTTTACCTCACGCGTCGCGACGCGGAGCATCGTTTCTTTGCTCTGCGCGTTTGACAAGCCGGGAGAGAGCAAACCGAAAAGCAAGAACAGTGCGGCCAGTCCAACGTTGCGCCGTGCCTGGGCAAGGCTTTGCGAGGCCGTCGCACCCATCCATCCGAGCGGAATTATCAGGACCGCAAGGCGCCAAGCGCTGGATCGTTGCATCGACAGTTTGACGATCCTAGTGATTTGCCGGCAATAGCGAAAAGTCGAGCAGTTTTTGCGGGTCGAAATCGGCCGGGATTGGACGTTCCTGGCGCAGCATCTCGATGTAGCCACGGGCGACCTTGGGATTGAGCCGACCGTCTTTGTTGAGGAGCTTGATTAAAGTCGCATAAGTATTCTCGGCTTCGGTCTGGCTCACTTTGAATTTCTCGACGATCATCTTGACGCTCTCGGCTCGGTTGGCGCGCAGCCAGGCGACGGCATCGAAGAGCGCTGCAATCGTTCGCCTCACAACATCGCGGTTCGTCTTCATTTTTTCTTGCGAGGCCACCAAGCCGACGTAGGGGATGGGCGCCAGGTCACCGAGAAACATGAACTTCTTAAATCCTAATGAAACCGCCTTGTCGTCGAAAGGCGGCGTGAGCACGGTACCGGCGACCCGATTGGTTGTCAGCGCCAGGAAGCTGTCGGAAGTGCCACCAGTGGTAATAATGCCGACTTCCTTGTCGCTGATTTCCCATTTCTTTAACGCCGCTTGCAGAAAATAATAGGGCGAGGTTCTGATGCCCGAGACGGCAAGAGTCTTGCCGATCAGGTCTTGCGGCTTGTTGATATCCTTGTTCGTGACCAGCATCCACGGCGAGCCGTCGCAGAAGTTGAGCGCAATCACCAGCGGCAGGCCGGCAACCGCCGCAGAGAGACCGGTCGATACCGAAGTAAAGAAGTCGATGTTGCCGTTGACCACCGCCTGAGGCTGGATCGGCGTCCGCATTTGAATGTATTCGCCTTCCAGGCCGTACTTTTTGAGCAGGCCCTTTTCTCGCGCGACGTAAAACGGCATGTAAGAAAACGCCAAGGATGGAAAGCCGATGCGAATTTTTTGCAGGCTCTCCGCTGCGTAGGAAGACGGCAGAGGGAGAAAAAGAGCCGAGAGCAACAAGACCGTCAATACTTTAAAATTTTTCATGAGTTACTCCTGCTAGGCGCTGGCGGCTTTGGCCTGGCCGTTTTTCCAACTCCGCTGCGCAAGCTTGAGCGCGCTCGGTTGCGGAAGGTTTTTCAGTTGAAAGAATTCTACCGCGTTCTTGTTGAGCAGTCTTTCCTTCTGGGCAAAGGATAAATCCGTCCCGTCCACCACGTCTTTGACCGAGTAAGGGAAGTGGCAGTCCCAATGGCAGTAATCCGAGGCGTACATTACCGTGCTCTCGCCGTTGGCGGCAAAGACGCGGTCAAGGCCGGTCTCTTCCGATTCGCAGGTGAGCGTCACTTGCTCGCCGCGAATGATATCGCTGGGTCGCCGCTTTAAATCCGGCATCTGGGGAGCGAGCTTCTCAATATGCTCGTCGAAGCGCTCGGCCCAAAAGGGCAACCAGCCGGCGCCGCCTTCCATGAAGCCGACGCGCAGTTTCGGATAACGATCGAAGACGCCTTCGCCGATCATATGCATCATGGCGATCATTAACTCAAAGGGAAAAGCGGTCATGTGCACGTAGGCGTATTTACGAAAGCGCTCGCTGCCCGCGCCCATGACGCCGGAGACGCCGAGCACGCCGTCGTAGCCGGTCTGTGGATGGACGCTGAGCGGCATGCCGATCGATTGGGCGCAGTCGTAGATCGGATCGAACAAGCGGTCGCCCATGTTGTTCAGACCATAAACGTTGGTCGGCAGCATCGCCGTGACCGCGCCGGCTTTCTTGAGATACTCCAATTCCTTCACCGCCGCGGATGGGTCCTGGCAGGGAATCAGGCCGACGGCGAGCAAACGTTTGGCATCGGCGGAACAATATTCGATCAGCCATTCGTTTACCGCGCGGCAGAGCACCGCGGCGAGTTCCTTATTCATCAGGCCGTTCACCGTC
>JBLMXG010000406.1:0-26565 GCA_050257635.1 Chloroflexota bacterium | reverse complement strand
CGCAAGGGATCGTCCAGCGTCGAGCGAAACGGTGGATCCTCCTGGTTGTTGCCGGGAAGAAAACCGACCAGCTCGCGGATCAACAACAAGCAGTCCTTTTCGCTGTCGGCAGCAAAATGGGCTACGCCGCTTTTGCCGGCGTGGGTTTCGGCACCGCCCAAAGCCTCTTTGGTCACGTCTTCATGGGTCACGGTCTTGATCACGTCGGGACCGGTAATGAACATGTAGCTGTTGGTTTTGACCATGAAGATGAAATCGGTGACCGCAGGCGAATAAACCGCACCGCCGGCACACGGGCCCATGATCGCAGTGATCTGCGGCACGACACCCGACGCCATAACGTTGCGTTGAAAAATGTCGCCATATCCGGCCAGGCTGTCGACGCCCTCCTGAATGCGCGCGCCGCCGGAATCGTTAATGCCGATGAGCGGCGCGCCGTTCTTCATCGCGAGGTCCATCACCTTGCAGATCTTATCCGCCACGACGCGGCTCAAGCTACCCCCGAAAATGGTAAAATCTTGCGAGTAAACGTAAACCGGCCGGCCGTCGATGGCGCCAAAACCGGCAACCACGGCATCGCCTAAATATTTTTGCTTGTCCAACCCGAAGTCCGTGCAGTGGTGCATGCGCAGGCGGTCGAGCTCGACGAAGCTGCCGCTGTCGAGCAAAATGTCGAGACGCTCGCGAGCCAAGAGCTTACCTTGTTCATGCTGGCGGCGCGCACGTTCTTCGCCGCCGCCGGCTTCGGCCCGTTGGTTGAGCTCGCGCAGCTTCTCGAAATTATCCGTCGTGGTCATGAAAAGAATTCCTCAGGTGCGTAGTCGATGCGATTCTGCGAATGAGAATGCGTTGAATCATAACAAAAGCCCCTGCCCTGTCAACCGAACTTGCATCAATGGAGCGCATCGAACGTTGCGCTCGTCCGCGCGGCGGGTTACTATTCTCGCAACAAACCCCCAGCAAAAATTTCGACGAGCACAATCCCTATGTTCGAGTCAAAACGCAATCCGGCCGCCGACGCAAAAGCCAAAACTCGCGCCGCCAATTCCGCAAGTGTGCGCAAAGATCAGGCGTTGCTCATGGTCGCTGCCAGCGAAAGCGACGCCAATATGCTTTACGCGGCCGGCTTCTTTGTTCCCGATCCGTTCATTTTTTTTCAGCACCGGAATGTCAAATTCGCGGTGCTGAGCGATCTGGAAATTGACCGCGCCAAGAAACAGGCCGAGGTCGATCGCGTCCTTTCCCTGTCATTGTATCAACGCAAGCTGCGCAAGCTCGGCAAGGCTCCCGTCGGCACCATCGACGTTCTCGATCTATTGTTCCGCGAGCGCGGCATCCGCTCGATCATTGTGCCGGCGAATTTCTCCGCGCTGCTTTCCGACCAGCTTCGGGCCAAAGGCTACAGCGTGCAGATCAAGCGCGACCCATTTTGGGCCGAGCGCGAAACTAAAAATCGCGTCGAAGTGAAACAAATCGCCGAATCCCTGCGGGTGGCGAGACTCGGCCTTGAAGCGGGCATCCGCATGCTCAAGCGCACCAAATTCAAACGCGACGGCTACCTTTATTTGAACGGCGCACGGCTCACTTCGGAGATGCTCAAGACCGCTGTAAACACCACAATCATGGCCCAGGGCTGGCTGCCGAGTCACACGATTATTTCATCGGGCAATCAATGCGTCGATCCTCATCATGAGGGCAGCGGGCCAATCAAGGCCGATACCTCGATCATTTTCGACATCTTTCCCCGCTCGCAACGGAACGGGTATTTCGGCGATTTGAGCCGTACGGTAGTGCGCGGCCGCGCGTCGGACAAGCTCAAAGAGATTTACGCCACCGTGCAGGAAGGGCAGAAAATCGGCTACGACAACATCCGCGATGGCGTCAATGGCAGAGATGTGCACCAGAAAATTCTCGATCTCTTCGAGGCGCGCGGCTTTCACACCGGTAGGATCAACGGCCGAATGCAGGGTTTTTTTCACGGTACGGGCCACGGTCTGGGCCTGGACATCCATGAGCCGCCGCGCATCGCGCCGGTCGATGCGACACTGCGCACCGGCCATGTTGTCACGGTGGAACCCGGACTTTATTATCTCGGCGTCGGCGGCGTGCGCTTGGAGGATGTTGTAGTGGTTATGCCTAAAGGCAACCGCAATCTCACCGACTGCCCTCAGGTTTTGGAAATTTGATTCCGCCGGCGGAAAAACATCGCTCACTGCCCCTTGCACTGGGGCAGCTGAACGCGAGGAGCTCACCGTGGGACCGGACGATCGCCAAATCGAAGCTCTCATCGCCGAACTCGATCAACAGGACAAACCGGCGATTCGCGCCGCCGTGGACCAGCTGATCGCTCTCACCGCCGAATCTCCTCGCCTCCGTGAGCTTCTCAATCACCGCCTGACCGAGAGCGGTCACAAAAATTACTGGCCGGTGGCCTATGTGTTGGGTCACCAACTGCAGCCGTCCATCGGCACGCTGGAAGTGTTGCTCGACGCTCTGGATCACCGCGAGCCGGACATTCGCTGGGCAATCGCCCTGCTGCTAACTCGCATCGCAAAAATCGACGGCTCTATTGTGCAGCGGCTCATGCAACTCAGCGCGTCCGGCACCGTGAACCAGAAACGCATGGCGCTTTACTGCCTTCGTGATCTCTCTTTGAACGACCCTGCGAGCCAGGCAGCTCTCCTCACTGCGCTGGCCGATCCGGATGCCACTGTCAGAGTCGCCGCTTCGATTTGTTTGAAGGCGCGACCGGATCTCGACATTGCCGGAAGAAATAGATTGCTGCAACTTTACACTGGGGATAAGGAACCGAAAGTGCGTCACACCGCCGCGATTGCGCTGGCGTATTTAGGAAAACCGTCGGCGGAGCTGTTGGCCGCGTTGAAAAAAAATAGCGAGAGCGAAGATCGAGAGACAAGAAAGGCGGCGTTTGCCGCGCTCGCGCTGCTGGAAAAAAGGAGGTCCGCTTCAAGCGGCAACACACGCGGCCGTTGAAGCGGACCCACTAGGTGGACTGAGGGGGATTCCCAGGCTCTAGGCCCGAATCCCCGTCAAAGATTCCGCCTAGAGCCTAAGTCTCATCCACCTCGCAGACAATACATTTATCAATCATGTCTGGACCACCTCCTTTCCCTGCTGATTGCAGTTTACGAAAGTGAATTCAGACTGTCAATAAAAAATTGAATCTGAGCGCGTTTTGTTGACGGTTTGGTTCTATTGGGAGTGGAAATTCACTCCATCCGTCGCTTCGAGTGATTAGCCTAGGCGCTCAGTCGCCGTAAAGCTTCGTGATGAATCCGCTCTGCTCCAGCTCTTTCAAGTAAGCAACATCGATAAAATTCGCCGGCGCGAGGCCTTTGGCTTTCGGATTCCGCAAGCTCATTTCATCCAAGACCAGCTGAATGCCCTTGGTCGTCGGATAGGGAATTTTCGGCATGACCTTGACCGCGTAGTGCTGGTAGGTTTCTTCCAACGCCTCTTGATCGGTGATGCGCGAATACTTGCCGATCACCTTCACGGCGAAGTTTTTATCGGTCTTGAAGCGATGCAGCCCTTCCACGTAGGCGCGCAGATAGCGTTTTAACACATCGGGGTTTTCGCGCAGGTAAGCGCGCGTCGTTACCACGCCCGCGCCTTGATAATCGACCCCGATAGCGCTCAAGTCCGCGAGCAAATGATAGCCGACCTTCGCCGCCTGCAAGTGCAACGGCGAGGAAAGCATGCCGCCATCGACAGCGCGCGACGCCAATCCTGCCAAGATTTCCTGGGAGCCGCCCATCTGGATCAGCGCCACGTCGCGATCGGGCTGAAGTTTCCACTGTCCGAGCACCAGGCGCAACAGAAAATCATCCGAGGTGCCAAACCGGGTGATGCCGATCTTCTTGCCTTTGAGATCTTCGCGCCGTTTGATCTCCGGTTTGACCATGATCTTCTGCCCCGGTTTGTGATTGGGGCCGGCGAGCATGACCAAATCCGCGCCGGCGAGGTTGGCCTGAATCACGGCAGGGATCGCGATCTCGGAGATCGGCACGTCTTTGGCTAGCATGGCCTGCACCACCCGCGAGCTGCCGGCGATGTAAATCAGCTCGACGTCGAGACCATGCTTCTCGAACAGCTTTGCCTCTTTGGTCACCCAGACCACGGCCATCGACCCAACGGTAGTGGGATAAGCGACCTTGAGTTTGATCGACTGCGCTGGCAAGCGATACGGTAACAACACCAAAGCCAGCGTGATAAAAAGCGATCTTATTCGATTGATCATAACCTCAGCCCTCGTTGCTCGGTACTCCGGATTTAATTAAGGATGAACGTCTTCTAAAAACCAATCCGTCGGAACTTCCCGGCCCACTCGCGCCTCACGAGCCCGGGCCAGCACCTCGCTGCCCACCGCTGCGAACTGCAAGCCGAGGCCGACATTGTTACAGAAGCAACTGATGGAATTGTCATTGGTGCGGCCGGGATGCTGACCGTTGACCAATTCCGAAAGGGTGGGAAAATTCCAAACGGCACAGTCCTCGCGCGTGAGCGGGTGCTGCCAACCTTCGGCGACATCTGGGATCAACTGGCGGTCAATGCCGATGGCGATCTGAAACGGCTTCGCCTCGCGCCAGTGAATGATCAATGGATCGGCGCGCTTGTAGGTTGCGGCATCGAGCTCGCAAGGCTTTACGCAAGAGACGTGCATTCCCGATTGCAAAATCTCACCTGAAAATAATGGAGAGATCGAGTTGGTCGTGGCGATCACCATACCGGCGCCGTCCATCGCCTCCGCCGCGCTGCCGGTTTCGATCAGTTGTGCCGAAACTTTTCCAGTCCACTCTGCGACGAAACGCCGGCGCGATTCCGGTGTCGGGCTAAAGACCTTCACCTGCTTCAAGTCGCGAATCATCGACATCGCCACCAGATGCGCGCTCGCCTGCCAACCCGCGCCGAGCAGCGCCATGACATTGGTATCCTTGCGCGCCAGGTAACGCGCTGCAATCGCGCTGGCGCCGGCGACTCGCAGCTTTTGCACGTAACCGTCGGGAAAAATCGCCAGCGGCTCACCGGTCTCGGTGCTGAAGAGAATCACTAGGCCGACGAATTTATTGCCTCCCGCTACAGGCAACTTGTCTTTGCGCACGCCGCCGGCCTTTTCGTACCATTTGACCACGCTGGAATTAAGCCGCAGCGCGGCCACGCCGCGATTCGGCAATACGCCGCTCATGGTCTTATATTCGTAAAATTCGTTGGGTTTGGTGGGGCTGAAAACGTCGTAGCGCGGCACGGTCGCCGCCATGCCGTTGCCGAGATCGCGATAAGCATCCTCAAGCACTTCGAGGCAAGTACCGACGGGTAAAATTTCCTCGATCTCTTCGTTGGAAAGAATCAGCATGGTGCGCCTCCTCAATCTTCGCAGCGATGGAACTCCGAGCCTAGTCGATCGCGACGAACAGCTCGTCCGGCATCAACCGCCGCCGGGTCAGACCCTGCTCGTGGCTGTACAAGGCAAATTGCTCGATATTTTTACGGTTGGCCTCAAGGCCGTTGCACCAGGGGTCGAAACTGCAGAGTCTACTTTGCCGTTCCAGCTCGCGCCTACCCCAGATCGCCAGCGACCAGTTGGGATCGATCCAGCGCTGTACGGCGCGCCGGCGCGCCTGCTCGAAAACGTCGTAGAGAGCGCGCGGCAATTCTGGATATTTTTCCGCCAGCTCCCTCTTGAAGGCAAGCACATGCATGATCGGGAAAAAACCCACGTCGCGAAGGTACCGCTCTTCTTCCCGTTGAGGGTCGGCGAACAAGCGCGCCAAATTGGGGTTACCGTCGCGAAACGCCTTTGGCAAGCGCGAGACGAACATCGCCTGGATTTTGCCTTCGACAAACTCCCGCTCAATCTCGGCCATCCCGGCCCGTGTCTCAATATTGAGATCGGCCGGCAGTTCGACGTCGACGACCTCTTCGCCCGGCGTCACCCAGGTGACCGTGTCGCGCGGCACGCCGTAGAAATGAGTCAAGTCACCCTTGGCTCGCACACCGAGGGTATTTTGATAAGCGCTGAGGCCGATCTTTTTACCCGCCAATGCCGCTGCGGAGTCGATACCGCAATGAACATTCTTGTACATCTGCGATTGGCTGAACAGCCGGCGCGGAAAGATTGGCACAGCATGCACCGGCAGTCCTAGGTCGATGGCGATCAGATATGATGAGAGCGAAAGCTCAGCTGCGTCGAACTCAAAATGTTGCAAGAAGCGTTCGTGGCGGCCCTGCTGGGGATCGAGCTCGATGTACGAAACATCGATGTCGGGATGGTGAATACACCCTTCGAGCAAGGGCGCATGTCGATCATAGGAACCAAGAGCCAAGGTGATTTCAAGTTTTGCCATGACGACGACCTTTAGCGAAAGTGTTTGCAGGCGTCAATGGATGGTTGTAAGGGCGACGGAATTCGGGTTAATTTGCCGGCCATGATCAAAGTAACAATCGCGCGCGTTTTGTTCACGGTCTCGTTTTTGGCCTTTTTTCACTCGGTTGCGGCGGCACAGAGCGGCAAGATTCATATCTCCGCGCCCTCCAAGTCGCTCTCCTGGTTTCCGGTCCATCTGGCGCGGGAAATGGGGTTTTACGCCGCGGAAGGACTCGACGTCGACTATGTCATCATGAAACCCCAGGTCGCAATGCAAGCGTTAATCGCAGGGGACGTCGCTTACACAACCGCGCTCGGCTCGACGATCCGCGCTGCGTTTCGCAACGTGCCGCTGCGCGTCGTGATGACGATCGCCGACAAGCCGCTGTTCGCGCTGATGGCCAGGCAACGAATCGCGTCGGTAGAAGACTTGAAGGGAAAATTGCTCGGCATCTCCTCCTTCGGCGCCAGCACGGATACCTACGCCCGAGCGCTGCTCCGGCGCTACCAGCTGACGCCCAATCAAGATGTGAAAATTATCGCGCTCGGTGGCGGCACCAGCCGCGTCGCCGCCATGGAAACCGGCGCGGTGGACGCGGCGCTCATCGAGGCGCCGTATAACGTCATGCTCGAACGCAAAGGCTTTCGCAAGATTCTTTTTGTCGGCGACTTAATTCCCTCCCCGCTTTCCGGTTTAGGCACGCGGTTGGAGCGGATTCAAAAACAGCCGCAGGAAATCCAGCGGATGGTGCGGGCGACTTTGCGCGGCATCCACTACGCGAAAAGCCATCGGCAAGAGAGCGTCCGCTCGATCATGAAATGGGTGGGGTTGGATCAGGGACTCGCCGAAGGTAGCTACGATATGGCGGTGTCCGGTTGGTCGACCACTGGCATGGCAAGCTCGCAAGGTCTACAACTCATGATGGAAGAAATTCACGCCGAGCTCAAGCTCGAAACCGCGCCCGATCCGTCGCGCGCTTTCAATTTCAGTTTTGTACAAAAATAGCTGGACCGGGAGGCACTCTGTCCGCGCAGATAATTACGAGTCCTGCTGCATTTTTCGCAGTAGCTCTTTGATCGATGTCTTGGTGATGACCCGCTCGAATTGCGCACGATAGTTATTGACGATACTGATACTGTCGATGACCACATCGTAGACTTTCCATTGGCCGTTGATCACATGAAGCTGATACGCCACCGGCAACTCCTCGCCGTTGCCACTGATGACCTTGGTCTCGACAGTCGCGTACTCTCCATCGAGATTTTCACGCCCATACTCGATCTTTTCATCGCCGTTGGCGCGCATGGAGCGCCCATAGGCGCGCAGCAGACGTTGGGTAAACGCATCGACAAATTCGCGCCGCTCGCCAGGGTTGAGCGCGACCCAATGTTGTCCGAGGGATCGTTTTGTCATCTCTGCAAAGTCGAAACGACCGAAAATCAAATTTAAAGCCTTTTGTGGCAAGCCGGAGGCGCGCAATTCAGCCACGGAGGTGTTGGTCAAGATCGTGACAAACTGATCGATGCTGGTCCTAAGTTGGGTCGTGGGTTCTCCGGCCACCGCTCGGTAAGGCGTTAAAAACAAAAGTGAAAGAATAGCAATGCCAGCTAAGTTTCGGAAAATTCTCATTTATTCTCCGATCTGCTAAAAATTACTTTATATGTTAACTTTTTAATTAGGCGGCTGCAATCCCCGTTAGGACGGATCTGCGGAGCGCTGCTGACTTGTTCACTATAGTCACATCCCTTACTATATCCACTCAATTTTCAAGGGAGCACTGCAGTGTACTACTTCGCCTACGGATCGAACATGGACTGGACGCAAATGCAGTCCAGGTGTCCATCATCCCGTTTCGTCTCGATCGGCCGCTTGATAGATTATCAATTCGGCATCTTACGTCACTCGCGCTTACGCGATTGCGGCACCGCAAACGTTTACTCAAACCCAGGCACGGTAGTGTGGGGGATACTCTACGATGTCGACGAGCCGGACCTTGCAGTGCTCGACGCTTTCGAAGACGGCTACCGCCGCGAAACGCTGCCGGTATTGACCCCGACAGAAAACAACGAGCGGTTCTATGCGCTCGTCTACGTCGCCACCGTCGAACTCGACGTGCCGCGTCCCAACCCCGAATACAAGCGGCTGATGGTCGAGGGAGCGAGGTATTGGGGGCTTCCCGCCAATTATCTAAACATGCTGCAAGCGATCGAGACCGCTGCCGATGTGGGGCAATCCCCGGTGTCGAGCGTCGCCCGGCCGCGGCCGGGCGGCAAATAAGCCGGCTCATCGCCTTGAACAAACGCGTACAGCTGCGTTAAGATCGCTCCACCTAAGCTCTAAGCGTTCGTGCAATGGCGCTGAACATCACTGAACTCCGCAATCGCGGAATAGAAATAGCGCGGCACCGGCGGACACGGAAGATCGCCATTTGGGCGGTTTCAATTTTCGTCGCCTTCGGCATCCTCTTGGGGCTGGTCGCGCCCCCTCTGATCCGCGGCAAAATCGCCGCGGCGCTCTCTGACAAACTCCATCGCCAGGTTTCCATCGAGCGAATCAGCATCAACCCTTATGCGATGACCGTGACGATCCGCGGCTTTCTGATGAAACAGCGGGAAAACCAGTCCCCCGCGCTGTCGTTCGACGAGCTTTTCGTTAACCTCCAACTGCAATCGATTTTCCGCCTGGCGCCGGTAATCGAAGAACTGCGGCTGGTCAAACCTTACCTAAGCGTGGTGCGCAATGAGGACGGAAAGTACAATTTTCAGGATCTGATCGACGAATTCACCTCCGGCCCTTCCGGTCCGACACCGAAGTTTGCGCTCAACAACATCCAGCTGATCGACGGCAAGATCGATTTTGACGATCGACCGGAACAAACCAAACACGTCATCGATCACATCAAGATTGGCGTGCCGTTCATTTCAAGCTTGCCGTCCTACGTCGATATCAAAGTCAAGCCAGAATTCTCGGCGGTGGTCAATGGCGCGCCGTTTCATCTCGACGGCGATACAAGGCCGTTCAAAGATTCCCGCGAAAGCACCCTAGCGATCAATCTCGATAAGGTGGAAATCGCCAAATATCTAGAATATTCACCGGTGGCGTTGAATTTTAATGTGCCGTCGGGACAATTGCACAGCAAGATCACGGTCAATTTCAAAACATCCAAAGACCAACCGTCGGTTCTCGCGCTGAGCGGCAATCTCGGCGTCACCGAGCTCGAAATGCAGCAAAAAAGCGGCGCGCCGCTGCTGAAGCTGCCGAGCTTCGAGGTGTTGATTGACGCCATCCGCGTTTTCGCCAAGGAAATCGACCTGAAATCGGTGACAGCAAAAGGTCTGGAGCTTCACGTCGACCGCGCGCGCGACAGCAAGCTGGCTCTGGCGAATCTCATCGAGACTCAGGCAAAACCCGCGGCCGCGGAAGCGAAAAACGAGGGCAAGCCGTTTCGCTACTCGATCAATGAAATCACGCTCGAATCAGCAACGGTTTATATCGATGACGAGCAGCCAAAACGGCCCTACAAAGCCCGTTTGAGTAATGTCAGCGTCAAAGTCACCGGCTTGACCAACGAGGCGGGCAAGAAGGCCAACGTCCAGATCGCTTTTGAATCCGACCTCAAAGAGAAGTTTTCCCATGAGGGCACGCTCCAACTCACGCCGCTTCTGGCCGAGGGCAAACTTGACATCGAGGGACTGAAGCCGGGCGCGCTGCGTCCTTATTATGATGAGGCGATCGCTGCGGAAGTCAAAGACGGATCGTTCGATTTATCGACCCGGTACAGTTTCGAGGAGAAGGACGGTCAACCTGACATCAAGCTCGCCGGCTTGAACGCGACGCTGCGCGCCTTGCGCCTCGACCTTGCCGGACAACCCCAACCGCTCTGGCGCATCGGCTCCTTGGCAGTCAAGGACGGCGAGCTGGATCTCGCCAAAAAATCCGTCGTCATCGGCGCCGTGGAAGCAAGGGACGGTAACGGCTATATCCAGCGTGCGGCCGACGGCACTCTCAATTTAGCGCGCATCGCCAAGGACCATGGACAAGCTCCCGCCCCGGCCCAACCGGCGAAGAAGAGCGACGTCGAATGGCGCGTCGACACCAAGCAAATTCTCCTTGATCGGTTTCGCGTCAGCGTGGACGATCAAGCCAACCCCACGCCCGCGAAGATCAATCTCTCGGAGCTTTCAATCCGCGCCGACAATTTTTCCACGGCGAAAAACCAGCGCGCCAAAATAACGATCCGATCCCGGATCAACGATAAAGGCGTGGTGAGAATCACCGGCACAACCTCAACAAATCCGGTCAACGGCAAGTTTGTGGTCGACGCCCAGGACGTGGGGCTTGTTGCTTTCCAGCCCTACCTCGAAAACCAGGTTAATTTGATCTTGACCGACGGCCGCGTCGGAACGAAAGGCGAGCTCACATTCGACGCCAGCGGCAGCGGGCCCGCCAAGGTAAATTACCAGGGCGGCGTGCAAGTCGCCGACTTTGGCGCGCTCGAAAGAGATGGCCAGCAGGATCTGCTAAAATGGAAATTGCTTGCCTTGGACGCCATGCAGTTTGATTTAGAACCGTTTCAGCTTCGCATCGGCGAGATCACGCTCGCCGACTTTTATTCACGCCTGATCCTCGGCGCCGACGGGAAGACCAACTTGCAAAAATTGGCGGTTCAAAAGGAGGCGAAGACAAGCGAGGCTCCGGCACAAGATAAACCTGCCGAAAAACCGACGGCCCCCGCGTCCGGTGAAGCGGAGCCGCCCAAAGCTATTAGCATCGGCAAGATCAATCTTGAAGAGGGCAATATTAATTTCAGCGATTTTTTCATCAAGCCGAACTACTCGGCCAACCTCACCGGCGTTCAAGGCACAATATCCGAGCTTAAACCCGAAACGCCCGGGGATGTCGCTCTCCAAGCTAGGCTCGACAACGCGGCACCGGTGGAGATCAAGGGCAAAATCAATCCCCTGTCCAAGGAGCTTTTTCTCGACATTATTGCGGACGCCAAGGAGATCGAGCTGAGCCCGATGTCACCCTACTCCGGCAAGTACGTGGGCTATGGCATCGAGAAAGGCAAGCTGTCATTCAACGTCAAGTATAAGTTAGAAAATCGCAAACTCAGCGCCGAAAATAAAATCATTTTGAACCAGCTCACCTTTGGCGAGAAGGTCGAAAGCCCGGACGCCACCAAGCTGCCGGTACTGCTCGCGGTCGCCTTGCTCAAAGACCGCAACGGTGTGATTGACGTCGATCTGCCGATCAGCGGCTCACTCGACGATCCGCAGTTTAGCGTCGGCGGTATCGTCCTGCGGATCATCATCAACATCATCACCAAAGCGGTAACCGCGCCGTTCTCACTGCTGGCCTCGGCTTTCGGCAGCGGCAGCGGCGAAGAGTTGAGTTATATCGAATTCGCCGATGGTCGCGCGACGCTCGATCAAGCGGCTCGAGACAAGATCGCGACGCTAGCCAAAGCATTGAACAATCGTCCGGCGCTCAACCTCGAGATCATCGGCCGGGCCGACCCTCTGACCGATCTCGAGGGTCTCAAACGGGTCAGCATCGAACGTAAAGTCAAAGCGGAAAAGATGAAAGACCTGGCGCGCAAAGGCCAGGCGCCCCGATCGGTGGACGAAGTCCAGATCGACAAAAACGAATATCCGCAATATCTCAAAGCTGCCTACGGCGAAGAAAGCTTTCCCAAACCGCGCAACATTATCGGCCTGGCGAAGGACCTGCCGGTTCCCGAGATGGAAAAATTGATGATGCAGTACGCCAAAGCCAGCGACGACGACCTGCGCCAGCTCGCCAACCAGCGCGCCCAAGTCGTGCGCGACGCGTTGCTCGCGGGAGGTCAAATCGGCGCCGATCGACTTTTCGTCGTGGCCGCCAAGCCGCTGACGGCGGAAGAGCGCACCAAGCTCAAAGGCCGTCCGAATCGAGTCGATTTTGCGATGAAATAATTCGCGCTGCCGTGCCGGGCGCGGCGCAACGCGCCGCCTTCCGCGTTTTTTCCCAAGTTGTGGCGCCCCTGCTTCTGGTATAGACTCGGATTGCATTCAGGAGGCCTATTCATGTCCCAAGCTAAGAAAAATACCAATCCCAAAGTCACCATCATTGCCAGCAAAGGCGCCAATCAAGCGATCAATTACCTATTGGAAGACCGCGACGAACTGGAATGGCTCGTCGCCATCGGCCGCAACCACAAGGGCGATATTTTTTTCTACGACACTGGCGGCGACATCATTCAAGATTTGGGCGCTTTGGAATACATCAAGGAAAGAATTGTTAGAGATTATTTTGGCGAGTCTGACGAATGATGCCTCGCCGACGGCGAAGCCATTCAAAGCTCAGCAACCATCGTTCAAAAAACAAGATTACCTGCACTCCCGCCGGCCATTCTTAAAATTAGATATTTCTCCAAATTTAGAAACCTCGAACGCTTGAGCTTCGAACCAACCTTTAACCTGCCGGAATTCTCGGTTTGATCCTCAACGGCGGCGCGCCGGCGGGCAGAAAATCCTCCAGGTTAACCGACTCCCATCCCACCGGCCGCAGCCGTTCGAACTCTTGCCGCCGCTCGGGATCGCACGCCGGCGGCTTGGTCGCATCGATGATGACTTTGCCGCCGATGCGATGCCAACCCGGCGCGCCCGGATGGCCGAATTCGGGGCATGACGGATCCATCGCATGGATCTTGGCGCCGTTGATCACGACGATGTCCTCGGAAGGGTTCACCCGCGTGTTAATCGCCCAGAGAACTTCCGCGTAGTTGAAGATATCGACGTCTTCATCGACCGCAATCGCGACCTTGGGGTGTTGATACTCGCTCGACAGCACCGACAGGAGGACATTGCGCGCCTCGCCATAATAGCGCGGCCGCATCTGCACCACGACGCCGAAGATGCCGGGCATCACCAAGACGTTTGTAACGTCGGCCAGGCCGCCCACCGTGCGCGCCCGGCGCAGAATCTGTGCCGACATCGGCACCTTATGATAGACGCAGCCTTCCACCTCCGTCCCGTTCTGCACGTTTTTGAAAATCGCGTCGCTGCGCATGGTAATCGCCTTGATGTTGATGATCGGGTTCATGCCCGAGCCGGTTAAATAATAGTCCTGAAATTCGCTGAACGGCCCTTCTGGCTCGCGCACGTTGGGCGGGATCTCGCCCTCGATAATAATTTCCGCCCACGCCGGCACTTCCAGATCGATGGTGCGGCATTTAACCAGCTCCACTTCCTCACCCAGCAGAGCGGAGGCGATCTCCAGTTCGTCTACGCCATACCGAGTCGTCGTCGCCGCCGCAAAGTAGTACATCGGATGGTGGCCGATTATGATCGCCACAGGCATCGGCTTGTCCTGCGCTTCGTAGAATTGATAGTTGTTCCAGGCATGGCGCGGGTAGAGCAGAATACCGGTTTTCTTCGGGCCTTTCATTTGCAGGCGATGGAAGCTCAAGTTGCGCCGGCTGGTTTCAGGATTTTTCGTGATCATCAAGCCCGAGCCGATAAACGGTCCGCCGTCACGAATGCCCGCCTGATGGATAGGCATTTTGGTGATATCGACTTCGTCGCCGGTCAGCACTTTCTGCTGCACCGGCCCAGTTTCGACCAGGCGCGTCGTGCCGAGCCTTTCGGTGCGCCGGACAAATTCCGGAATCATCTGGTCGCGCGGCACGCCAAAAGCGACGGGCGCGAGCGACACATCGCCCGGCGCCTGGCCCAAACAACGCCAGCCCGGATAATCGGGCAGGTTTTCAAACAACAGGGCGCGATCGCGCGCCTGCCACAACAACGCGCCCATCTGCGTGCGCGGGTCGACCGGCTTGGTGATTCGCGCCAGTAATCCGGCCTGTTCCAATTGCTCTATCCAAGCCCGCATGTCTTGAGCCATAAACTTTAACCTCCGCGTCGAGAACTATTCCGCCGCCATCCATACCACGGAGCGCTCACCGTCACCAATCGGAATTGGCGATGGAGTCAGTAATGGAGTGATCGGTTTTTCACCTCAACATTCCATCACTCCAACACTCCATCCTCTTCTCTCCGCCGCGCTTGACTGCCAGCGCCGCTTCCCTTACGTTGCCGTCATGGCCTCGATCACCGCTTTGTTTGGCATGGAGAGACTCGCGCCGGAAAAGGCACGGGCGTTGAGCATCGTTTACGCCTCAAGCATTGCGCTCATGCTCGGCGTGAATTTCATCCAACCGGCGCTGCCGGCGCTCAGCCAGCCCTTTCACATCAGCGACGCCCAGCTCTCGTGGATCATGACGGTGTACACTGCGCCAGCGATTATCCTGTCGCCAATTTTCGGCGTGATCGCCGACCTCTACGGCCGGCGCTTGCTGTTGGCGCTAGGACTCATCTCCTTTGGCATCTTCGGCACGGCCATGGCGTTTGCGCCGAGCTTTAATTGGCTGCTGCTGTTCCGCGCGCTTCAAGGCATCGGTTTTAGCGCGGTGATTCCGCTGACCATCGTTTTGATCGGCGATCTGCTCGATGGCGACAGCGAGATCGGCGGCCAAGGCTTGAAGGTTTTTCTCGACCGCATCGGCTATTTCATTTTCCCGCCCCTCGGCGGCTTGCTCGCCGCCGTCGCCTGGTACTGGCCGTTTTTGTTTTACGTCGTAACCATCCCGGTGGGGCTGGCGGCGCTGCTTTGGATGCCCGAGACTAAAGGCCAAACCAACGATCGGCCGTCGGCTTATCTGGGCGATATGCTGCGCCTGACACGCCACCCGCGTTTGCTGATCGCATTTTCCGCCGGTTTTTTGCGTTTTTTTCTCGACTACGGCTTCCTCACGTATTTTCCGCTGTTCCTAGTCCGCACTCACGGCATCTCAACCGCCACCGCGGGATTTCTCTACGTGTTCTTCTCCGCCGGCGCGATGATTACGTCGAGCCAAGCCGGCCGCATCGCCGCCGGCAGGGACAAGGCGAATATTTTATTTCTGGCGTTTTTGGTGAGCGGTGCCTCGGTGCTTGCGGTCCCTTTCATACCCGGCGTCTGGCTGGTCGGTTGCACGCTGTTTTTCTACGGCTTGGCCAACGGCGTTATCTCTCCGATGCAGAAAAGTTTGCTGACCCAAAACGCGCCGGCGGAAATGCGCGGCGGTATCATCTCCTTTGACCGTTTGATACAACAATTTTCCAAAACGACTTCCACGTCCATCGTCGGCTTACTTCTCGTCAGCGCCGAGCTGCCGACGATCTTCTGGATGCTCGGCATTATGTCCTTCGTGAGTGTCGGCTTGATGGCCTGCTTGCTGCCGCGCTCCCGGTCCGCCGTCGCTAGCCCAACGGTTTCCTAAAAGCATCGCTGGGAATGACGAGTTTGGCCTCGGCTGCGGGTGCACCGGCTGCGTACGCCGGTTTAGAAGGCTTTAAATTCTTTTTCTTCGCGGCTTTCAGTTTCTAACTGGATGGTGGTGTGCTCGATGTTGAAACGGGTTTTGAGCGTGTCTTCAATGCCGTTCAAGACCACGTGAAAGTCCTCGCCGCTCTCCACCACGGCGTGAGCGCTCAAGGTGAAAATATCCGAAGTCACCGCCCAGACGTGCAGATCGTGGACCTTGCTGACGCCGTCGACCTCCTCGATTGTGCGCCGCACTTCGTCGAGCCGGATACCCTTGGGCACCGCCTGCATAAGCACGCTGAGCGAGTCTTTCACCAGGCTCCAGGACGAAAACAGCACAAGCACGCCGATCAGGATGCTGATGAGCGGATCGGCGAGATACCAGCCGGTGGCCAGCATCACCGCACCGGCGATGATCGCGCCCACTGAGCCCACCGCATCGCTGATCACGTGCAAGAACGCGCCGCGCAAGTTTAAATTGTGGTGCCCGCCGTGGAGAATCGCTGCCGCAGCAAGGTTGACCAGTAAACCAATCACGGCGACGACGATCATGCCGAAGCTCGCCACCTCGGGCGGGTGGGACACGCGGTTATAGGCGGCGGCGAAAATCATGCCGACGATCAACCACAGGGCCAGGCCGTTGAACAGCGCCGCAAGAATTTCCACGCGATGAAAACCGTAGGTGCTTTGATGGGTGGCGGGGCGCTTGGCCATTCGGAAGGCGAACAAGCTCAGCCCCATGGCGCCGACATCGGAAAGCATGTGGCCGGCGTCGGACAATAACGCCAGGCTGTTGGTCATAAAACCGGCGATCAGCTCGGCAAAAAAATACGCCAGGCTAATCGCCAGCGCCCACTTCAGTCGACGGGTTTCGCTATGCCGTTCCATCGGGTGATCGGTTCCGCTTAGGCTACCTTGCCGCCGCGTAGGGCTCAAGTGGCTCTTCAATGAAAGCGAAATACGCTAAGCCTACCGCCCTATCGTCCCGATCGGTCCCTTAGAGACGGGCTCGGCACAGCTTTCCATCAACCCGTTGTCGGCCGGTGGCGGCTTCGATTTCAGCGTCAGGAAAAACATTTTGCCCGGACGGTTCATATAACCGGCCAAGCCAGCGCCCTCTTCGCCGGAGCCAAAATAGATATCCGCGCGCTGCAAGCCGCGAATCGCGCCGCCAGTATCCTGGTTAAGGGCGAAGCGCGTGATCGGGCGCCATCCCGCGAACTGACCGGTGTTGTCGATGCGCGGGATCTCGGTCTGAATCCACACCAGCCCGCCTTTGGGAAACAAGCGCGCGTCGGTGGCGATAGAGCGGCCGGGCGTCACCGGCACTTCCAGACTGCCCAGCGGGCCGTTCTGGACCAGGCGAAAAAACACGTAGCTCTCGTTGTAGTTGAAAACCTCGGAGCGCTTCTGTGGATTGTCGTCGAGATAGCGGCGCAGGCGCTGCATCGACATTTCCTCCCTGGGAATCGCTCCGTCGTCGATCAATAACCGACCGATGCTGCGGTAGGACCGGCCGTTCTGTCCGGCGTAGCCGACGCTCAACAGCTCCCCGTCGGGCAAGCGGATCAAACCTGAGCCCTGGATATGCAGAAAAAAAAGCTCGACGGGATCATCGACCCAAGCGATCTCCAAGCCGCGCCCTTGCAAGGCTCCTTCTTCGTCAATTTCCCGGCGTGAATAATAAGGAATGAATTGCTCGCCCTCGGCTCGGCCGACCACTTTTTCAACCATCGGTTTCGGCCCGAGAGTGACCTGCTCAGCGGTGATCAGATCGGCAGGCTTGCCGTAGATCGGATAACGGAACCTTTCCGTGCGTGTAAGACTGCCGTTCAGCACCGGCTGATAATAACCCGTAAACAGGACTTGGGCGAGCTCGGCATCGACGCTGGATGGCACAAAATCGAAGCGGACGGCGACTTCGCGTGCGAAGCGCGCTGGACATCGCCAATATTGGAGCAAATCCTCGAAAGCCAACAGGGAATCGGCGACTTCCTGAGCTGTAAATTCACGCGGTTCGGCGCCGACGACCCGATCAGGCGGCAGTTTTCTCAAGTAGACGAGGCTCTGGTGGATCGCCGCACGCAGAGATTCGGCATCGAGATCGTCCGGTATCGCTCTGGGTAAAGCCGCGGGCCCTCGCAACAAACGCGCGGCGCAGCCGCAGAAACAGATCACCGTTATCACCAGCGCACAGCGAGCAGGAAGCTTGAAGCCAGAAAACATTTGCGGGAAACTTAGCGGCGTTGGACTACCATCAAATCAGACAAGAAGTGGCCCGGGTGCTCGATCGGCTACCGCGCCAATTCCGCGACCGATTGCGCAACCTGGAATTCATCGTAGAGAAGCACCCAGCGCCGGAGCTTCTGCGCGCCGAGGGATTGGACCCGCTTTACGATACGCTCTATGGACTCTATCAAGGCGTTCCCCTGCCTGATCGATCCAGCCTTGAACCGCCACTCTTGCCGGACAAAATCACGATCTTCGCCGAGCCGTTGCTCCAAGACTTTCCTGATCCGGATGACCTCCGCGAAGAGATTCGCCTCACGGTGCTGCACGAGATCGCTCACTACTTCGGGATGGACGAAGATGAAATCGAGGATCTGGGTTATTAAAAAATCCTGAGTACCGAGCCACGACTCCTGAGTTTGACTTGCGGTTTTCCGAAGTTACTCAGCACCTAGCAGTTTCAACTGAGGACTTTTCTAATCCCGGATATCCTGTAAAAACCACTCAGTCGGCAGCTCCCGCCCGACTTTCTGCTTCTTCGCCAGCTCAACGACCTTCCCCGCGCAGGCGGCAAATTGCAAACCTTGTGTCCCGGCGTTGATGAAGTAAGTCACTTGCCGATCGTTGGTTCTACCTGGCACTTTGCCGGAACGGACGTCCATAAAATATTTGAAGTAATCGCCCTTGTAATTATCCACGGTCGGGTTGGGAATGCGAGCGCGTTCCTCGGGCTGTCCTGCGATGTAGCCGACGTTGCCGTGCAAACGTATCATCCCTTCATCCATCGCCTCGATGGTGTTCTTGCCGAGCTTGACCGAAAGATCGCATCGCTTGATAACGCGGGGGCCAACCTCGCAGGCGCGCACCGAGGTGATATGCGCCCCTTCCTTGAGCCACTCCGGCGCGTCGAACACAGTCTGCGTCGAGTCCGTGCAGGTCGCCACGATATCCGCTTCGCGCACGACTTTTTCCGGCTCATCCATGGCGATCACTTCGATGTCCAGCTTCCCGGTCATTTCTCTGGCAAATTTTTCGCGGTTCGCTTTGGTCGGGCTATAGACTTTCACCCGCTTGAGCTTGCGCACTTCGTAGAACGCTTCGAGATAACTGCGCGCCATGCCGCCGGAGCCAAAGATGCCAACATCGCAGGCGTCCTGCCGCGACAGATATTTTGCGCCCAAGCCTGCACAGCCGCCCACCCGCATATGTTGCAATAGGCCGTCATTGATCATCGCCAGCGGCTCGCCGTTACGTACGCTGAAGACCATTACCAGACCGCACCAGGTGCCGGGCCGCATGCAATATTTTTCCTCGGTGGCACCGTTGGGCCAGTAGACGACATCGGATTTCATGCGAATGGCAAACACGCCGATCTTGCGGCTCGCCCCTTCCATCGTGCCCCAGCGCCAATAACCGTCCGGCCGATCGCAGGGCATCCATAAATCCAGGCGCGGCCGATAGACCGCATCGCCTTTGAGCAAATCATCGTAGCCGTCTTCGAGGGCGTCGAGACAATCTTTCATCGTGAAGAGCTTTTCGACTTCCTGATTGTTGATCAGCAACATGGTGACCTCCTCGGATTGAATTACAACAATCCATTCAGTTTGAAAAGCCGCTTTCAGAGGAATTCACCGGTGCCGTTTTTCGCCGATTTCGGATTGACAACATCGGCGGGTTGTAGGAATGATAGGCGCAATCTCGATCAGGAAGGGAGCCAGCTTTGAAGATTCTACGATTCAACGATGACCGAATCGGCGTCGTCAAAGACGGAAACATGGTCGTCGACGTAAGCGACAGCGTGAGCGCTCGCAAGGCCAAAGGCCCGCAGCGGGTGATGGAAGAAATCATCGAAGGCTGGCGCAAATATCGGCGCCGTTTCGAAAAGATCATAGCAACCCAGAGCGGCGTGCCGGTCGACAGCGTGCAACTGCGCTCGCCGCTGGCGCGACCCGGCAAGTTCCTGGCGGCGTTCAGCAACTACATTGACCGGCCGGGCCGCACTGCAGATAATTTTCCCAACGAGTACTTTTACAAGTCGCCCGATCTGGTGGGACCCGACGAGGCAGTAGAATTGAGAGATATCCCCGCTTGTGTGGTCTATCAGCCCGAGGCCGAATTCGCCTTCGTCATCGGCAAGACTGTGGAAAACGTTCCCGAAAACAAGGCCCTGGATCATATTTTTGGCTATGTCCCGATGTTCGACATCTCAACGCGTGGATTGGTGCGGCGCACCCAGTTTATCGGCAAGGGACAGGGATCCCATGGCTGCTGCGGCCCGTGGATCATCACCAAAGATGAAATCCCAGATCCGCATAACGTCGTGGTAAAATCCTGGACCAACAGCCAACCGCGGCAAAATTACAACACCAGTGCGATGGCTCACAAGATTCCCAACCAGATCGCGTGGCTGAGCAAGTTTGTTCGCTTGGCGCCGGGCGACGTCGTCGCGACTGGCACATTTCACGAAGGCTTGATGCCGGTAAACCCCGGTGACAGCATCGAAATCGAGTTTGAAAATATGGGCCGGGCCAAATTCGCGGTCAAGGGCAACAGCCCGCGGAAGGAAGTGGAGTGGCTGCCTGGGAAGAACCAACCGACGCCGCCTCCCGGCGGCGGCATGCACATCGTCTAGAGAAATGGAATGATGGAGTATTGGAGTGGCGCGGTGATGGCTTTTTCGGACCCAGCACTTCAGCACTCCATTACTCCACTCTTCGCATCATCCCCCAGTGCCACGACAGCAGCCGGCGGTGCAGTAAATTGAAAAGCTGGTTGAGCAAGTAGCCGAGGATCGCCAGCGACAGCATACCGGCATACATCTGCGCGACTTTGAATCTCCTCTGTGAATCGAGAATTAAATAGCCGATGCCATCGGTGCTGCCGACCATTTCCGAGATCACCACCAGAATGAGCATGATTGGCAGGCTAACGCGCAAGCCAGTCATGATTTGCGGCGATGCCGCCGGCAGTATGATCTGCCAAATCGTTTTCGCGCGGGACAGGCCGAAGGTTTTGGCCGTGTTGAGCAGCACCCAATCGAGATTTCGCACGCCGTCAAAGGTGTTGAGCAGGATCGGCCAGGCGCAGGAAAAAAAGATCACGAAGATTTTCATCTCGTCTTCCAACCCAAAAAAGAGCATCGCCACGGGAGTCACCACCGGAGGCGGCACCGGTCGCAACATCTCGATCGTAACGATCAACATCCGGTAGAATCGTTGGGACAATCCCATGAGGATCCCCAGCGGAATAAAGACCGCTGCAGCAAGAAAGTAGCCCGCGGCAGCACGCTTCATGCTCAGAAGAATTTGCCGGGGAATCTGCCCAGAGAGAACCATCTCGGCAAAATCCTTGAGAATTTTGCTCAGCGGCGGCACGATCAGTGGATTGATCAACTCGAGTTGAGAGGCGATCTCCCAGATCACCATCAGCCCCGCGAGAAATAAGATGCCGTGCAATTTTCTCAGGCGCATATCAGGCCGTTTGCCGCGCGATCATCCCATGGCGCCACTTCATGGCTTTTGCTTCGACCAGGAGAAACAGCCGGTTGAGCGCGTAGCCGAGCACGGCAACGAGAAAAATGCCAGCGTACATGTTACCGCTGTTCATCGAACGTTCTTCATCCAGGATAAAAAATCCCAAACCTTTGCTACCGGCGACCATTTCGGCAGTGGTAACCAAAATCAAAGCGATCGACAGGCCGATCCGCAGCCCGGTGACGATGTCAGGCGACGCTGCGGGCAAAATCACGCGCCACAAAATTTTTCGCTGAGGTAGGCGGAAGGTCCGGCCGGTCTGGATCAAAACGCCATCGATATGCCGGACCCCATCGATGGTATTGATCAGAATCGGCCATACAGTGGCGTAAACCGTGACCGCTACGATCATCGAATCGCCGATGCCGAGCATCAATATAGCCACGGGGATAATCGCCACCGACGGCATAGGACGGAGAAATTCGATCAGGGTCTCGAACAGATTGTGGAGAAACCTGAAGTAGCCGAGAATAATGCCCAGCGTGACTCCGATCATGGCCGATAGGAAGTATCCTTCCAAGAATCGGCCGACCGTGACACTCAAGTGTGCAACCAAAGGTCCCGATGCGGCTGACCGTCCGAGCGCGGCGATCACTTGGCTTACCGGCGGGAAATAAAGTTGCAGCTTGGGCGCCGCGCGCGAGCCGAACTCCCATAAGAGCAGCAATAGGCCGAAGCTCAACCAACCTGACCCGTTGAATCTTTTCAACCCGTTCATGACGGCATTCAATTGCGAATTTTGCGGTAGATGTCGTTTCTGATTTCCATGAAACGCGCTTCGGCTCGGGTGCTCACCTGATTGCGCGGCCGGGGAAAGGTTATTCTGATTTCGTCGATAATCTCCGACGGGCGCCGGCTCAAGACCCAGATGCGGCTCGACAGATAAATCGCCTCTTCGATGTCATGGGTGATGAAAACGATCGTCGTCTTGAGCTCTGACCACAGCGCCAGCAGCGAATCTTCAAGCTCCAAGCGGGTGAGAGCGTCGAGGGAACCGAAGGGTTCATCCATCAACAGCACTTCCGGCTCGTAAGCGAGCGCCCGCGCGATGGCCACGCGCTGCTGCATGCCGCCGGAAAGCTCCCAAGGATAATGGTTCTCGAATCCGCCGAGCCCGACAAGCTCGATGAGCGATTGCGCCTTTTTCGCGGCGCTGGCGGAGCGATCGCCGCGCGCTTCCAAGCCGAAGCGCACGTTGCCGAGGACGGAACGCCAGGCAAACAGCGACTTGTTGTATTCTTGAAAAAGCAGAACCAAGTTGGGCGGCGGACCCGACACCTCTTTGTTATGGACGATCACCCGGCCGGCGCTCGGCGTCAGCAACCCGGCGATCGACATCAGAAGCGTGGTCTTGCCGCAGCCGGACGGTCCGACGAACGAAACAAACTCGCCCGCCTCTACCTGGCATGTGATATTGCCAATCGCGGCCGTGCTCTCGCCGCTAGTTAGGCGGTAGCTCTTTGACAGGCCTTGGACTTCGAGAAGGGGCACGACGGGGGCAAAATCGGCAATCGAAGTGATGGAGTAGTCGAGTAGGGCTAACGCCCACTACTCCAGCTCTCCATTACTCCAATACTCTACGCATTTCTCACGCTTTCGGCGCGATGTTGCTGATCACGTCCCGCGCCTTGAGCTGGCGGGAAATCATCTTGTATTTATAGGTGAGATCGATTGTGACCTGGACATCTTTTTCCGACACGGTTTTTTCGAATAAGGGAAGGCCTATCTTGCCGACCATAGCCGGACTCAACCCCGACCACTTGATCATCGCACTCCGCGCCCCCTCCTTATCCGCGTGAATAGCATCGATACCGCGATTGATCGCGCGCACGAAGGCTTGCGCCGTCGCTTTATTTTTTTCAATCCATTTATTCGACGCGAACCAGCTCGCGATCAAGAACTTAGGCAACACATCACCCCACGGGTTGGACAATACGCGAATTTCCGGCCTGCGCGCTCCGGCGGCAGCAAAAGGTTCCTGCACGCTGATCGCGTCTATCTTTCCCGCCACCAACGCGGGCGCCATCTGTGGAAACGGAATCTCGACGAATTTTACCTTGCTCGAATTGCCGCCGTTTTTATCGACCCACGCCATCGCCATCAAATGAACGATATTGTTGAGCGTATTGACCGCTACAGTCTTACCTTGAAGGTCTTTGGCGCTTCGAATCGGTGAATCCTTCAAAACTTCGAGGGCATGAGTTTCGTTACTGCCTCTCACGTTGGTTGCGCCGCCTGCGATCAATTTGAAATCGAAGCCTTCGACCACCGCTTGGTAAAGCGAGATGACGTTCGTCCAACCGAACTGCAGGTCGCCGGACGTGACTCCCTGCACGATCACGGCTCCTCCGGCCATCGGCACCGGCTCGATCTCCAGGCCTTCGGCCTTGAAAAAGCCCTTTTCCATCGCCATGAACATCGCCGCGTTGTCGACGATCTTCATGTAACCGAGCTTGCCTTTTGTCTGCGCCCAGCCTACGTCGCGTGCCAGCGGAATCCCGGCAACGCCAAGAGCCAATCGAGTGATAAATTTACGACGGGTGAATTTCATGGTCTTGCTCCTGATCTTTTAAATGTGAGCATGCCGTGGTGCACGACCCGATCAACGCCAGAATGAATTATTTTCGACGCCAGGTCTCGGCGCCGCGCTTGAGCCATCGACCACAAGCGCTTAATCCTTAGTACAACGACGTAAATAAATAAAGAGGAAGGCGGAAGACCGGATACTATGCAACCCCGAGCCATCGAGCCGCCAACTCACCGCATCACCACCGTGACCCCGTGAATTCGCCCCACCGCACTCGCTAAAACCTACGATGCGCCGGTGTCAACCATCAAGCTAACGATGGGCAACGTAGTTTAGGATGATGCGGCTGTCTCGCCAGTTGATCTTTTAATCGATGCTCCAATCCCGAAACCAGTGCGCTCTCGCTGTCAGCGATATTATGCTGCTCTCCAGGATCGTTCCTGAGATCGTAGAGTTCCGTGTGCTTCTGGCCGCACGCAACAATCAATTTGTACTGTTCCCACCATAACGCCAGCTTCGTCGGTAGCGGATAAAATATGGTCGCACTTGGACTTTTATAGTTTGTTGCCACGGCGAAGCGCTTCGCTGGAGCCGTGCTCGGCATAAGTGCATGGCCTTCCATCCAATCCGGCACCGGGAGAGCAAGTGCCCGCAAAATTGTCGGCGTGATATCGATCGACTGGGTGATACCGACCACCCTTTCGCCTTTCGTTTGCCCTGGGTATTTTATCACCAATGGCACCCACGTCGAATTTTCGTACAGCTCTTCCCCGTGGCCGAGATAACCCCGCTCGAATGATTCGCCATGGTCGCCAGTGAAAATAATGAGAGAATTGCCAAACCATGATTGGCCCTCGAGAAAGTCGAAAAACGCCCCCAATTCCTTGTCAACAACGCGCACCGAAGCCTCGTATCGCCGCTTGTAAGCGTTCACAAGCGGTTGAAGCCTGCGGTCATAATGCGCGTAAAACGCTACCGGTACTTTGGTTCCACTACCGGAAGAATTGCCCTTGGGCAACGTATCTATGGCACTTGCCCCAGCTGAATAACTCTCATGGGGTTCGTGAATGTGGATAGAGAGAAAAAACGGCCGGCGAAGTTCTGTCACCGCTTGTCTGGCTGCAGCCAAGGTCTGGTCAATTCTACCGTAAACGGAAGTGGGATTGGGATAACCGAGAAAAGGCAGCAAGGAAACGAGTTCCGCATACATTCTGCCGCCGAAGCGAGTCGGAAACACGCCGAGATTTCGCAGCCAAGAAAACGTGATAAAATTGAACTCGACACTCTCCGGTCTTGATAGCTGGTTCTCCAGCCCGAGCGAATGGTATGTCGCCTCCACGTTGCTGCTAATAGCACCGATCACATAGCCGGAATCCCCTAGTATCATCATGACATCCTCCGGCTCTGAGCGAATCGGGAGCACTCGGGTCAAGCGACCATGCCTTAAAGGAGATTTGCCGGTAAACAAACTTAACATGCTCGGTGTGGTCGAAGTAGCGTTGCTATGTGTATTGAGATAGGCAGTACTGCTTGCCGCAAAACGATCGATCAAAGGTGTGGTGCGGGTCGGATGTCCATAGAGAGACATGCTCTCGGCCCGGAGAGAGTCGGCTACGATTAAAATAACGTTAGGCAGATGGTCGCGCGTTTCCTTGCTGGGCAAGGCCGCAAAAGGGAAAAAACCAGAAGCAATCGTCATCTGTTGCACGGCAACTCGCAGCGCAATTGTGGCAACTGACAGCAAAAGGATGGGACAAACTAGGAAAGAAAAGCTATCTTGCCAGACCGTATCTAAGGGAACGTCAGTACGTGAGCCCCGAGTGCGGGACCAACGAATCATCAGGTACAAAACCGCCAGCGTCAAAACAATCAGCCAGTAGTCGATTTCACGGTCCCCATGCGATCGATGCCACCGTTGGAACCAGCGAATTAAAAATATAGCGGTCGTCCAAACCGCGCAAACCCAACAGACGATCTTATTTGCCCGGGCTAACAGCGAGGTGGAGAAGATGAGCCCCAAAAACGCGATCCCTGCACAAAGTACCCCGGTCCAGAAAACCAGAGTCCAGAGAATCACGCTGGCGTCGGCCAAGCGGGCCAAGAGCGGCAAGATCCCGGTACCGTAGGAAGCCTGGAAGACCAACGCCCATAGATAAACAGCCAGGCATAGCCATGGCTGCACAAGTTGCCCGTACCAGGACAAGGCCCGTTTCATCCGCCCAAGCCTTATCGTAAGTCGTCTTCAGTGACAAGTTTTGATCGGTATTAGTCAACACTGCATCTGACAGCCGTCTAACAAGTCCACGTCGTCCGTTATTGTGATGGTATCAAAAAGTTTGTGTGTGAGGTATTTCAAAGGAGGAAGGAGGAGATAAACCGAACGACAGCGTTAGCCGCAAAATCATGTTGGGACAAATCAATTTCAAAATATTTTACGAGACCATGAGGCTACCAGTTTCCGGTAAATCATCTTTCAGGTATTACGGCCAAAACATTTGGCCAGAAATTCTTTCAAGCTGGCAATATAGCCCTTGACGTAACG
>JBLMXG010000405.1:0-19566 GCA_050257635.1 Chloroflexota bacterium | reverse complement strand
TACTGGAGGTCAATCTTTTGGAAACTGCTGCGCGTGAGTTTCAGATCATGGTCAAGACTATCGGGGCCATCTGCAACCTCGATTGTCATTACTGCTCTTTGTCGAGATAGTAGCAGTAGTGACAATCGAGGTTGCAGATGGCCCCGATAGTCTTGACCATGATCTGAAACTCACGCGCAGCAGTTTCCAAAAGATTGACCTCCAGTAAACGAGCGGCGCAGGTCCAGGTATCGCGATATCACGAGACCCGCGCTTCTTCGGACTCTACTGAAAAATCGGCGCGATGTCATCACCCGGAAAATGCGGGGCACGGAGTCGGAGTCGCTTGCGTTACCGTTCCGAGGCTGGTATCGCGGATGGCGCAACGCACTCTTTTGTGCAATTGGAGTGGCGTGATAGATTGGGTGCCTATGCCTAGCGAAGACTTTTACGGCGTATTCCCTTATTTGGTTTCTCCCGTCGATGAATCCGGTAACGTAAAGGCCGATGTGCTGGCGCGGCTGTGCGACGACCTGATCCGGGCCGGAGTGCATGGGCTGACGCCACTCGGTTCAACGGGAGAGTTTGCATACTTGTCGTTGCCGCACCGGCGGCGGATCGTCGAAGTGGTTGTGCAAGCGGCGCGCGGGCGCGTTCCTGTCGTCGCCGGAGTCGCTTCGACCACAATTGCCGACGCGATTTCCCAGGCGCGCGACTATGAACGGCTCGGCTGCCGGGGGATTCTCGCGATTCTCGAAGCTTATTTTCCGATTTCGGACGATGGCGTGTTTCAGTATTTTAAAGCGATTGCCGACGCTGTTTCGCTGCCGGTCGTCCTCTACACCAATCCGAGCTTTCAACGCTCGGACTTGAGCCTGCCGGTTATCCAGCGCCTGAGCCATGTGCCGAATATTCGTTATATCAAAGACGCTTCGACGAACACCGGCCGATTGCTGTCGATCATCAATCAAGTGGAAGGACGGATGAAAGTTTTCGCGGCGTCGGCGCATATTCCGACCTGCGTGATGTTGATCGGCGGCGTCGGTTGGATGGCGGGACCTGCCTGCGTGGCGCCGCGGCAGAGCGTCGAGCTTTACGAGACCTGCCGGCGCGGCGACTGGCAGGCGGCCATGACGTTGCAGCGGCCACTGTGGGCTTTGAATCAAGTTTTCGCAAAATACAATCTCGCCGCCTGTATCAAAGGGGCCTTGGAGCTCCAAGGCTACGCGGTTGGCGCGCCCTTGCCGCCACAGGCGCCGCTGTCATCTGAAGACATCGAAGCGGTCAAAAGGACGCTCGTGGCGATCGGCTGCCTATCCCGTTAATCGCGGCTGATATTTTTCGCGCGGCGCGTGCAATTTATGCAACTCGAACTCGCAGAGTTTCCAGTCCACGAGATTCGCTTCGGCAAGTCCCATAGCTACCGGCGCGGCAGACTGGAATTGAACCGCGAAGAACTGGCGCGCATGGTGCTCGAAGATCATCGTATCGAGGCGGCTAAGTTTGAGACCGCCGCGCCGGGCGAACGGGCGCGTATCACCGGTATCCGCGACATCGTCGAGCCGAGGGCGAAATTCGGCGGCGCGGCTCAGGTCTTTCCCGGGGCCATCGGTCCAGTGGAGAGCGTCGGCGCCGGGTTGACGCAGCGGCTTTCCGGCATGACCGTCGTCGCCACCGCGGCCTACGAAGGAACGATTCGCGCCGGCACAGGCGTGCAGCGCAGCACGATCCTCGACATGTGGGGGCCGGGCGCGGCGTCGTCGCGCTTCGGCAAATTGACCCATCTGGTGCTGATTCTGCGGCTCAAGCCCGGCCTCGGTGAATATGATGCGCATATCGCGATTCAGACAGCGGAATTTTTAGTGGCGAAAAGGTTAGCTGAGCTCACCGAAGGGCAGAGTCCTGAGCGGATTGAACGCTACGAATTGGCTCGGGCCGCGCAAGCCGCACCGCGGGTCGCGTTGATTCAAGGCTGCATCACCAACGGCGGACAACCCCATTCCGGCGTCGGCTACTACGGCTTGCCGATCCGCGAGTCGCTGGCGACGCTGATCCATCCTAATGAGCTGTTCGACGGTGCGCTCACAACCAACACCACCCGCGGCATTGGCTATTATCCGACCACCTGGGACTGGCAGCATCATCCGCTGGCGTTGCAGTTGTATCGGGAGCAAGCAGCGGGGCGGCTGAGTTTTGCCGGCGTGATTCTCGAGCGTATTTCGTACGACACGATTCACGGCAAACAAGTGGTGGCACATAACACGGCGCGCCTGGCTGCGCAAATCGGCGCGGATGGCGCGCTTATCACTTGGCTCGGCTCGGGAAATGCATTCGTCGATGTCATGCTGACGATTCGCGCCTGCGAGCAACTCGGCATCAAAACCACGCTCGTGACCTACGAGTATGGCGGCAAGGACGGTGTGGATTCGCCCCTGCTGTATTACACGCCGGAAGCCGACGCAGTGGTGAGCACTGGCAGCCGCGATCGCTGGATCGAATTGCCGGAGGCGGACAAGCTAATCGGCCCCTACGACGAGATCAGCGTTCTCAGCTACCCGGGAGCGCCGCTGACTTCGGCGCGGAGCGCGTTCACCCTCGACGCCCGCGATATGCTCGCAGGCGGAGTTGATCTATGGGGCGGCGACGCGACGACTTGCATGGCGTTTTGAGGGCTGCGGCAGAGGCAAACGATCGATTGACGGCGAGAGCATGCCTATGACGGAAAGACTGCGACAGATCATTCCCATCGGCGGCGGGGGATTTTACCGCGATGCGGACAATCTCGAGCTCGAAAAATATGTTTTGCGCCAGGCCGGCGTCGAAAGCCCGCGCGTTGCCTTCGTGCCGACGGCGAGCGGTGAGCCGGATCATTACATCGCTAGTTTCTATTCAACTTTTTTAAGGCTCGGCTGCCGTCCGTCGGTGCTGACCTTGTTCAAGCGCACGCCGGATTTGCGCTCATTCCTGCTTAATCAAGATGTCATCTACGTCGGCGGCGGCAACACCAAAAGCTTGCTTGCCCTCTGGCGCGATTGGGGCGTGGTGGAAATTCTCCGCGAGGCCTGGGAATCGGGGATCGTTCTGACCGGGGTGAGCGCCGGCGCGATCTGCTGGTTCAACCAGGGACTGACGGATTCCTTTTCCGACGGGCTGAAGCCCCTCGGTTGTCTGGGCTTTCTCCCGGGCAGCTGCTGTCCTCACTACGACGGCGAGCCTCAACGCCGGCCTTCCTATCATCGCCTGTTAACGGCGGGTGAAATCTCAGCCGGCGTGGCGATAGAAGACTGGACCGGCGTGCATTTCATCGGCACCGAAATTCACAAGGTCATCGCGTCAAAGCGCGGCGCGCGCGCGTACAGCATGCGCGCGGTGTACGGCTCGGTCCAGGAAGTGGCGTTGGTGGCCGAGTTCTTGGAGTCCTCCGCCTAATAGTTGCCGTCGCCGTCATTCTCGCGTAACAGAGCTGCGCGTGAGTTGCCATTAAATTTCTTCGCAATCTCGGATTCCCGAATCACTAGAAGTCACCATCAGATTCAAGGCAGGCTCGCGACGGGCGGAGTTAAACGCGTACACGAGGTCGAATTTTCCGAGATTTCTCGTACAATAGAACAACCGTGAATGTCTTGGTGCTCAATTGCGGCAGCTCCTCGGTAAAGTTTCAAGTAGTCGAGACCGGAGCGGGGGGCGAACGCAAGCGCCTGTCGGGAATCGTCGATGAAATCGGCGCGCGGGCAACCCTGCGCATCGATTATTTCGGCGCGGCTCCGCCAGAGGATGAAAAGCGACCCGTGGCCGACCACGAAGCGGCGATGCGCTTGATCGTCGAGCGGCTCGGGTTGGCCAATGCCACGGGTTCGCGCCGATTCACGATCGATGTGGTGGGTCATCGTGTGGTTCATGGCGGGAGCCGGTTTGCGACGACGACGCTGATAACCGGCGCCGTGCTAGCGGAAATCGAAGCACTGAGCGAGCTGGCGCCGCTGCACAACCCGGCGGCCGTAAGCGGTATTCACGCGATGCGAAAGCTCCTCGGCGCCCGCGTGCCGATGGCAGCGGCGTTCGATACTTCGTTTCATCAGACCATGCCGCAAATCGCGGCGCTCTACGCGATCCCGCGCGAGCTTTCCGAAAAACATTCGATTCGGCGTTACGGTTTTCACGGCCTGGCCCATCAGTTTTCCCTGTTGCGCTACAGCGAGCTGATCGGCATTCCCGCCGAAATGATCAATCTCGTCACGTTGCACCTCGGCAACGGCTGTTCGGCTTGCGCCATCCGTGACGGCCGCTCGGTGGACACCTCGATGGGTTTCACGCCGCTCGAAGGCCTGGTGATGGGCACGCGCTCGGGGGATCTCGACCCGGCGCTGGTGAGCTATCTCGCGCGCGAAGAGAAAGTCGACGCCGCCCAAGTGGAAGATTGGCTCAACAAACGCTCGGGGCTGCTCGGACTATCCGGACGTTCCAACGACATGCGCGAGCTGCTTGGAGTTTACGATCGCGATCCGCGCGCGCGTTTTGCCGTGAATCTTTTCTGCTACCGGGCGCGCAAATATCTGGGCGCTTACCTCGCCGCACGCGGCGGTGCGCAAGCGGTCATTTTCAGCGGCGGCATCGGCGAGAACGCGCCGTCGGTGCGCGAAAAAATCTGCGCTGGCATGGAATGGTGCGGTTTGATCCTCGATGCCGACAAAAATAGCACCGCGGTCGGTGTCGAAGCCCGAATCTCGGTGCCCAGCGCGCGTCTCGCCGCCTACGTGATTCCGAGCGACGAGGGGGCGATCATCGCCCGCGAGACGGCGCGGCTGATCCTGCTCGAAGCGAAATAATATCGACAGGAAGTTTTTCCATGGCTTTGTCGAAATCCGAAATCGAGACTACCGTTGCCGACGGGAACCTCGAAGGGGTCCACATCGGGCTCTATCCAAATTTCTCATGCGATGAAGCGGGCATGAATCACTTGTTTAAGCAGTTCGCCTTCCCGGGTGCATATCGAGAACGCTCGAAACGCGGGGCTCCATCCACGGCTGAGTCTTCGCTTGACGTAACCGGGGACTAATCATAAAAGTCTCCAAGTGCGCACTACAAAAAGAAGGGTACGACGACGCCATTCTATATGGTCGTGCGCAACGATATGGATCGCTTTCACCAGGTCGCCGACGTGATTGACCGCATGCCCAAGCGGGGTTATCACGCAGCCTATGCCAAACAAGTGGTGCGCGACAAATTGACCGAGCACAACGAATACATCACGACCTACGGCGACGATCTGCCGGAGCTTCGTGACTGGCGCTGGACTGATGTCTGAGCCTAGAAACTAGCCGGGAGGGAACGAGGTCGGGGCCGCGAGCGGAGAGGCGCAATGAAAAAACGACAGAAAAAGATGCCCATCGTCGGCTCGGTGATGACCTCTTTCCCTTATTTCGTCGAGGCCGACGACACCGCCGCAACTATGGAACGGATGATGGATGAGCACAACATTCGTCATCTGCCGGTGCAGGAGGAGGGCAAGATCATCGGCATCGTGTCCGAGCGCGATCTGCATCACCACGTCAAGCGCGAAACTCCGCAAGCGGAAAAAGACACGATTCAAGCTCGCCATATTATGGTGCCCAATCCTTATATCGTGCCGTTTCGCGCGCCCCTCGACGACGTTGTTTTGGAAATGGCTAAACGGCGCATCGGTTCGGTCATCGTGCAGCGCCAGGGCAAGCTCGCCGGCATCCTGTCGGCCATCGATGTCTGCCGCATCCTCGGCGAATACTTGGGCTCGATGTATCCGAGTGGCCCCCGCGGCGGTAATACCGCCGCATAAATTTAGCCGGGCGATGAGGCGATCTGCTGCGGTCCGAGATGATGAGTAGCGTCGGCTTGGAGTGATGGAGTGCCGGCGTGCAGGGGCCGATATCAATCCATTATTCCAAAACTCCATTACTCCGGGATTTGTCTTTACGCATCAATGGTCTGGCCGCCGTCGACCACCAGCGCGCTGCCGGTGACGAACGAGGCCTCATCCGATGCGAGAAAGAGCACGCCGTAGGCGATCTCTTCGGGGCGCGCGAGCCGGTTGAGAGCGCGGTTGAGCTTCGACAGCCGGTCGATTTGCTCCGGCGGCAGGCCGCTGTCGAACATCGCGCGCGGCGGCACGCCTCTAAAGCGCGGCGTGTCGGTGGCGCCGGGGCAGATGCAGTTCACCCGGATTCCCTGCGTTCCATAGTCGAGGGCCATCTGGCGGGTGAGATTGATCACGGCAGCCTTGGTCGCGCAATAGGCCGGGTTCGCTTCCGAGGCCAGGATCCCAAATGTCGAAGCGGTGTTGACGATGTTGCCCCGGCCCTGAGCGACAAAGTGCGGCAACACCGCGCGCGAGCCGTAGTAGATCGAGTTGAGATTCAAGTTCACGATGAAGTGCCATTCTTCATTCTTGAGCTCGCCGATCTTGCCGCGCACGCCGCCGCCGGCGTTGTTGTAGAGAATATCCAGAGCGCCGAAACGTTCCAACGTTGAATGCACGGTTTTTGCCCAGTCGGCTTCGCTGGTGGCGTCGGTTTTAAGAAACAGCGCATCGCCGCCGTCCTGCTTGATCAATTCATCGATCCGCGGCGATAGCTGTTCCTGAATATCGCAGCAGACGACCCTCGCGCCCTCCCGCGCAAACAGCCGCGCCGTCGCTCGGCCGATGCCGCTGTTGGCGCCGGTGACGATAGCGACTTTGTCTTTGAGCCGGTCCCGTCCTTTGCCCATTCCTGGATGTTCATGATCCACCATTGCCATTGCTGCGTCCTCCTTTTGAATTCGATAAGCCAGGCGGAAGTAGAAAATAAAAATATCCGAGTTGCAATGGGCATTCACCGGCGCTGGACCGCCCGCGCAGCCGGCGGCTTGAGGCGAGCGGCCGGCAGGATTAATGGGTTCTGGCACGGTGTGAGGATGAGTTGGCAGAGCGAGGATAATTTCGCTAAGATCGGCGTCATTCTGGTTTAGTGGAGGATGCGATGGACATTTCCGAGGCCCAGGAATTCTTAAAGCACAATCATCACGGCGTGCTGGTGGCGCGCAAGCGAGACGGTTCGCTGCAGATGACCCTGGTCTCGCCGGTCCTAGGCGCCGACGGCAGAGCGACAATCACGGCGCGCGATTCGACTTACAAAGTGAAAAATATCAGACGCAATCCCCAAGTCTCTCTGCTGGTCTACGGAGAGAAGTTCAACGGCTCCAACTACATTCAGATCGATGGCAGGGCTGAAGTGGTTTCCCATCCCCAGGCCATGGACATTGTGCTCGACTGGCACCGCCAGATTCGCGGCGAACCCGAAAACTGGGACGATATCCGCAAGAAAACCCTTGCTGAAGGGCGTATCGCCATTCGGGTGGCGATTGAAAAAGTCGGGCCGCAAAATCGCACCCGCGAGAGCTGAGACAGAAACGCGAAGGGTTCGGATCGCCGAACCGAATTCGTACAACGCGAGCGCTCCGCCGGGCTCGATTTTTTGGCTGCACCGGTTTTCGCGCGCTGAACAGTAATTTTCCAGAAGGCTGACATTGTTGAATTTGCCAGATCGACCGCAGCCCCATGGCAAGCTGCGCCGGCTTACGCTCGTCAATTCCGTCATCGGAGTGACCGTCGCGGGAATTTCGACCCGAGTGTTTATCATCTCGATGCCGACGTTGGCCGCGGCGTTGGAGACGGACATCCTGGGCATTTCCTGGGCGCTCATCGTCTATCAGATGGCGGGAATAGGCTTGGGCGTGGTGTGCGGACGGATCGGAGATATTTTCGGCCATCACAAAACCTACGGCTTCGGTTTGGGGATCATGGCCGTCGGGTCGCTGCTCTGCGGACTGGCGCAGGATGTGGTGCAACTAATCTTGTTTCGCTTTCTGCAAGGAGTCGGCGGGGCGATGATTCAGTCCTCCGGCCGCACCTTGGCATTCCGGGCCATGCCGACGGGCGCGGAAGGAAAAGCCCAGGGGTTGATGGCGATGTCGCATCAGTTCGGTTTTTTTATCGGGCCGCCGGTCGGCGGTTTAATTATCGACCTGGTGCATTGGCGCGGAATTTTTTTCTTGTTATTTTTACCCAGCGTAATCGGGGCTGCGCTGTGCTACCTGACCGGGCGCACCGTGGCGGCATCGCCTGCGCGAGCGCAAGCGATCGATTACCGCGGCGCCTTGCTATTTCTCGGCTTGACGATTCTGGTCACCATGCTGCTGGATCAAAAAGTCGCGCAAGTCATAGGTGCCGGCAACCAAACGCTGCTGTTCTTGGGTTTTATCGGCGCGCTCTGGGGGTTTATCGCGCACGAGAGGAAGATCCAAAGCCCGATGATCCATCTGTCGTTTTTTTCGGTTCCGGTTTTTGGCTTCGGTTCAGTGGGTTTATTGATGTGCTGTATCACGCAGGGATTGACGACGTTCATCACTCCCTTCTATCTTCAGGACGTGCTCTAGCTCTCGCCGTCCTTCATAGGATTGATCTTTCTCGCGCCGTCGTTGCTCAGCATGGTGCTCTCACCGGTAAGTGGCGCGCTGACCGATCGCATTGGGGCGCGCTTCTTGTTGATCCTAGGGGTGCTCACCCTGATGGCAAGTTTCTTGATCGGCGCCAACTTACGCGCCGACTCGCATTGGATCTTGCCTTCTATCCTGCTCGCGCTTACGGGTATCGGCTCGGCCTGTTTCAACACGCCGTCACAGGCGGTGATGATCGGTTCGCTGCCCAAAGAAAATTGGGGCACGGCGATCGGCATTATCAACGGCATCTTCGGCCTGGGCCAAATGCTCGGCATCTCGCTCAGCGGAATCTTTCTAACTTTGGCCTTCCGCTACTACTCCGGGATTCCGGGAACAACGCCCGATCCCGGCGACACGCAGGTTTTCGTCGCTTCGGTGAACGTGACCTATCTGTTTGCGCTCGGCATCAGCGTCATCTCGCTGCTGACTTCGCTGAAGATGAAGCGAATTATAAATTGAAACGTCTTGTGTCCGGAACGCGCCGACCCTCCTGGTGCCGGAGCCCCCAGACTACTTACTGCATCTCATGTTCGAAGGGCGTGTTCGGATTGAGTGCTTTGTCGGCGGCGAGTTTGGTCATGAAATTTTGCGCCCGTAGCGAAAAATGAAATAGACAATCAACCCTTCGGTGAAAAAGAACCAGAGGGTGGTGATATAGAAGACCATCCAAAACACGCCATCCACGTCGGCGCCGAAGATCGAAACATTGACCGGAAACCAAGCAGCCTTGGACCGCTCCAAGTTATTGGAAATCGCTTAGAGATCTCTGTGCCGGAGGTGTCTGACTCGCACGACAAGGCGCGGCGTTGGCCGGAACCTCCAGCACAGGCGTTGAGAAATCTCGCAACACGATCGCGGTCAGGCGTTGGCCGCGCCGGGAGTCATCCAGTCGCCGGTCTTGAACATCGCCTCGAGGATCTTGCGGTCTTCGGGGCCGGGCAACACTTTGTCGAGATAGGCTTGGTATTCGCCTTCGGTCAAAGGATCGCCTTCGACGCTATAGCGCTGGCCGGCGTAATCGCCGATTTGCCGGTTGAACTTCAAATCGGGGGCGCGCAGCTTGGGCTTGCCTTCGGGGATCAAGCGATTGAACGAATCGATGATCTCGCAGTCTTCTTTGTAGTAGAGCAGTCTGGCCTCTTCGTTCAGCCGTTCGAGATCTCTGGGCGGCTCTTTGGCGGTGGCCTCGTCGAATCTGCCTTTGAAGCCCCAGCGGTAGAAACGCGCCGCCGAACCGGAATGGTCTTTGCCCAGCAGGTCGTAACCGGTGGAGAGCCATTTGTTGAGATACTTTTGGACGATTTCGATGGGAACTTTTCCCGCTCTGACGATGCGCGAGAGACCGGTTTGACCGGTGAAAAGATGGAACGCTTCTTCTTTGAGCATCGGTCCCATGCTGCGCGACAGCGGCGCGAAGCTCGAATGGTGCAGCATGGTGAGCTGGTATTTGCCGTCGCGGTCGATGAAGCAGGTATAAGTGACGAAGTCGATAAAGTCGTCGACGTTGCGATTGAACGCGCCCAGCAGTCGGGTATTTTTATAGGCGCGCCGTTCGAGTAGCTTTTGCGCTTCGAGTTTCCCTGAGTCGCCGAAATTGTTGATCAACACATGGCACATCTGCCAGCCGTGGCGCTGCTCTTCGCGCATCACCCGCAACAGACACTGGCGATCATAATCGGTGGGCGCGTTATCGATCAGCATGCGCTGTTGCTCGGAGGAGCCAAACTCGGTGTCGCCCTGGTAAAAGATCAAGTGGAGCAGCGCGTCGCGCATGTCCTGGGTCGGCACATCCAGCACTTTTTCAAATTTCTTTCTCCCCTTGAAGTCGCCGAACTCGATGGTCGGGCTTGTCCCCTCATCGTAGATCGCGTCGAACTTGTAGTCTTTCACCAGAGAGGCGTCGAAACCGATGTCTTTTTGCCATTTGTAAAATAAATCCTTCCAATCGTCGAAGTTCGCGATACGTTCCGCCATGCAATTCTCCTCTTTCAGTTTGAATTAAATTTACCGGCCGCCACTGCGGGGCAGTTGCGCGTTGTCTTCGCAAAGCAAATGCCAGCGGAAACGTGAAAAAAGCTAAGAATTCTACCGCAGAATTGAAAAACAAACGGCGAATTTCCTATCGCTTGGAAATTGCCGGTGCGTGCTTCCTAAACTTCGGAATAAAGCCGACGGGGAATAGTTGATGACGAGGGGAGGTTTCAAATCTTGACCAGGACAATGCGCGGGCCCGGTGTCGAGAAAACCGCGTTCGGGGCTATAGGTCGTAAACCGGCGTGTGAAGCGCGACATGTTCGCCGCGGGCGATAGCGCTGACGATATCGGCGCGGCTGACGATGCCGACGACTTCCTCGCCGCGCATGACCGGAACGCGTTTGATACTGTGCGTGGCCATCAGCTCGGCGATCTTTTCGACGGCGGTCTCTTCAGCGACGCTGATGATTTTCTTGCTCATGATTGCCTTGACGTCTTTGCCTTTTTTGGCAACGATATCCGCTTCCGAGACCACGCCGATGATCTTGCCGTTCTTATCCGCTACCGGCGCTCCGCTGATCTGATTTTTGATCAGCGTCATGGCGAGACTTTTGATCGTCATCGCCGGGCTGACCGTGATGATCTCGCGGGTCATGATGTCTTTGGCATTCATCGGCCGTTCCCTCCTAGAGTCCTTTTTCCACCATCAATTTTGCAAGGTCACCGACGCGGCAACTGTAAGCCCATTCGTTATCGTACCAAGATAAAACTTTTGCCATCTTGCCGTCGAGCACCACAGTCGAGAGGCCGTCGACGATCGAGGAAGTCGAATTACCACGAAAATCGCTGGAAACCAAGGGCTCGTCGGTAAAGCCGAGAATGCCGATCATTTTTCCTTCGGCGTTTTTTTTCAACGCACCGTTGATCGCCTCGACGCTGGCGGTTTTTTTGAGGTCGACGACAAGATCGACGACCGAGACCGTCGAAGTGGGGACGCGAAGCGAGATGCCATGCAGTTTGCCCTTCAGTGCCGGCATGACCAGGCCGATCGCCTTGGCTGCGCCGGTGCTAGTCGGCACGATGTTCATGGCGGCGGCGCGGGCCCGGCGCAAGTCTTTGTGCATCAGATCGAGGATCCTCTGATCGTTAGTATAAGCATGAGTTGTCGTCATCAGACCGCGCTCGATGCCGAATTCATCCTGCAGCACTTTGGCAACCGGCGCCAGACAGTTGGTCGTGCAGGAAGCGTTGGAGACGATATGATGCTTGCGCGGATCGTAGTCGGAGTCGTTGACGCCAAGAACCAGCGTGATGTCTTCGTTGGTTGCCGGCGCCGTGATGATCGCTTTCTTGGCGCCCGCTTGCAGATGGGCGCGCACCTGGGCCGCGTCGGTGAATACGCCGGTGGATTCGATGACGATATCGACCCCGAGAGTCTTCCACGGCAAGCGGGTGGGGTCCTTCTGATTTAACACCGCGACATTGTTGCCGTCGATTTGCATCACGCCTTCGCCCGCGCTGACGTTGCCGGGGAAAATTCCATAGGTGGAATCGTAGCGAAATAAATGCATATTGGTTTTCAGATCGGCCATGTCGTTGACGGCGACGACCGTCAACTCCTTTTTGTGGCGCGCGATCATTGTGCGCAGGACCAGGCGGCCGATGCGGCCGAAGCCGTTGATCGCGATTCTGTTTGGCATGTGTGCTCCTTTTTAACTACGCGCCGCCGCGGCTCTCCACGGTTAAATACTGATAGCGATCGCGAAATTGTTCCGGCGAGCAGCGTTGTTGATCCGAGGAGGCGGCCTGAGCGAGCAGCCGAAGCTTTTCGGAATCGGAAAAATCTTCCCGCTCCAATCGAATCATGTACCCGCGGGCGACTTTGTATGACGGCGTGTCGATATCGACACGCCTCACCCGGGTCTTGCCGGACTTGGCATCCCGCAGGCTCGTGAAGTCAAGATATTCGAGCTTGCCGTTGACCAGCGCTACCAGCGCGCCGTTCAGCGCCAGTGCCGACGGTGGCGGGTTAAGCAAAAATTCCACTGCGCCATAGCCGAGGGTGCGGACATATTCGCAATCGAACGCAATGGGCGCCGCCGAGCGCAGCTCGTAACCGATATTTTTATGGACGATGGTTGTCGGCGCGCCCCGGCCGGCGAAACGGCGCTCGACGAGGGTCTTCAAAATATAGGCGAGATCCACTTCGGCCAGCCGTAAATGGCCGTAACTGTCATGGGAAATGCGCACGCCTTCGATAGTGCTCAATTCTTCCGCCGGCATGTGCTCGAGCAAGCCCTCGGCGATCACGGCGACGCCGTCCGATCGGTTCCATAACGCCTGGCGTTTGAGAATGGCGCCTTCGAGGATATCGCAGACGGCGGCCATGCGAATTGGGCCGGAAAACTCTTCGGGAATCACAGTCAGTGTCGCTCCAGTGGCCTTGCCGATGCCCAGGGCCAAATGGCCGGCCGAGCGTCCCATAACCACGACAAAGTACCAGCGCCCCGTGGTGCGCGAATCCTCCATCAGGTTTTGCACCAGCGCGCTGCCGATCTGGCGCGCGGTTTCGAAGCCGAAAGTCGGAATCTCGCCGGGCAGCGGCAGATCGTTATCGATAGTCTTGGGCACATGGCAGACACGGATGCGGCCGCTTGCTTGATTTGCCACCTGGGCCGCGGCGAACATGGTGTCATCGCCGCCGATGGTTGCAAGGTAGCCGATATCCATTCGGTCAAGGGTTGCGACTACCCGTTGGAGATCCTGGCTGCGCTTGGTCGGGTTAGCGCGGGAGGTATTCAATACGGAGCCGCCTTGAAAATGGATGCGGGAGACATCGTCATGGTTAAGTTCTTTCGCGTGCGAGGTGTCGCCGCGCATGAGCCACTGGAAGCCGTCGGCAATGCCAACGACTTTGTAGGCCCGGGTGCGCGCTTCCAGCGTCACCGCGCTGATTACTCCGTTGATTCCCGGGGCGGGGCCGCCACCGACCAGAATGCCGACATGGGTTCCGCGCCGGCTCGGAGAGTTTTCGCTTTGCTCCGGCATGCTTTCAGCCTCCAGTTATAGATAGAATTTTAGGGGCTTCGGTTAAATACCCTTGAGCGATTTTCATGCCGGATCAAAAAAGGAGCGTATATCGCAGATAAGATCGCACATTTTCTTAAATTTCTTTGCAAGCCTGGGAAAACCAAGCAAATCATCTCGCACAATTAAGAAAACCAATACGTGCTTTGATGATGTTCACAAAGCTTTTGGCCTACTTGCTTCCTGGCATATCGTTTGCGCACGTTACCTTTGCAGGAGAAAAAATAAGAAAGTTTCCGATCATAATTTAACGAATAGAAAAGGAGACAAAGCGATGGAAGATCTCGCGGATGTAACCGCTATGTTGGAGTTTATGGGGGCACCGGAAGGCATCTCGCCGGTAGAGAAGCTGCTCAACGCTTTCGAAGCGCATGAGGCCAAGGAAGATCAGTCGGTCGAATTCTACAAGAAAACTCTGGCAGAGATGCCCAACCCGATGACCCGTTTCGTCATGCAGTTGATTGTTTCAGATGAGGAAAAGCATCGCGCCGTGATGCACGCGATGGTCTCGACCCTCAAGGGGAGTCTGACGTGGACCAAACCAGCCGATAGCCTGGAAGGAGCCAGCGACCCAGGGGCCATGGCGGCGAAGTTGCGCGACGCCACCGACGACTTTATCCGTCTTGAAAAGGAAGGGATAAGCGATTACAAAGCACTCATCAAGGAAAGCACCAGCTACTATCACGGTCTTTTCAAGATCTTGCTGGATGCCATGATCCGGGATTCTGAAAAGCATGTCGAGTTGCTGGAATTTCTCAAGGAGAATTTAAAACAGGCATGACTGATGTGAAGCCCTTCGATCCTCTGCTCGGTTTTGCCGAGATCGAACGGCTGGTTGCAAAGATATATTATCGCTTCTCGCATCTGTTTCTCGCCCGGCCAGAGCTACGGGATTTTTGGTGGGAAATGGCGCGAGAGGAAGAACAGCACGCTAGCATTCTGGTAGCCTGCCGGGCAATGATCGCCAATTATGAGGACGAGCAATTGGATCCTCTGATCAGCCGGCAGAAGGCCAATGAACTGAACGCCCGATTAAGCTCTTTCCTGGCTCAAGGAACCCCCGAGCTCGACGTCGAAGGCGCATTCAAAATCGCCCTCGATATCGAAAGCTCGGAAATCGACGTGATTTACGGGAAATTATTGCAGCTGGGCGGGCCGCAGATCGGCAAGACAATGGAAAATCTCGGTGTTCCCGCGAGCGTGCAGAGGCAGAAGCTCAAGGCGGCGCTGAGGGAACACTGTGCCAATCCGGAGCTGCTTCAAGCCGCGGAGCGACTCTGAAGCCGGCGGCTCACGTTTCGATTATTGACACGATCGCAATTCACTTTTATCTTCCGGGGGTGCCGGGGGCTGCGCCATGGCCTGCTGTCCACCGCCATAATGTGAGTTCTCGGATTCGACTGCATGGAATTTCACTTCGATAACATCATCGGCAAAAGCAGGGCGATTCGCGACGTATTGGAGCTGGTCAAGAAGGTCGCCAATACCCAGGCTACCGTGTTGATCACCGGCGACAGCGGCACGGGCAAAGAACTGGTAGCCTTGGCGCTGCACGCGCACAGTGATCGCAAAGATAAGCTGTTTTTGCCGGTCAACTGCGGTGCGTTGCCCGAAACCCTGTTGGAAAGCCTGCTCTTCGGCCATATGAAGGGTTCTTTCACCGGCGCCTTCGCTAACCAAGAGGGTCTGTTCGAAAAAGCCCGCGGCGGCACGATTTTCTTGGATGAGATCGGCGAGATTCCGCAGCATCTGCAGGTCAAGCTGCTGCGCGCCTTGGAAGCGAAGGAGATTCTCCCCATCGGCAGCACGGCGCCGCGTTATGTCGACGTTCGAGTCCTGGCGGCGACCAATCGCCAGCTAAAAAAAGAGGTCGAGGCCGGGCGCTTCCGCGAAGATCTTTTCTACCGGCTCAACATCATGGAGATTCATATCCCGCCGTTGAAAGACCGGCCGGAGGACATCCCGCTGTTGGTCGATCATTTCATCAAACGCCATAATCCCGAACTTAACAAAAACTGCACCGGGATTGACGATGACGCAGTGCGCGTGCTGATGACGCTGCCGTGGAAGGGCAATGTGCGCGAGCTCGACAACGTCATCGAGCACACGATGATCCTGGCCGAGGGGGAGCGGATCAGGCTCAGGGATTTGCCCCTGTCCGTGGTGGCTGGAAGTCAAGGAGCCCCGGCATTTACTTTCAACCTCAAGGATGCGCTGCGACATTTTGAGAAGCAGCATATTCTGCGCGCCCTTGAGCACACCGGGCAGGACCGCAAGGAAGCAGCCAAGCTGCTTGATATCAGTTTGTCTTCGCTCTATCGCAAGATTGAAGAGCTGGAAATTAGCTAGTCTGCTGTCCAACCTCCCCGGCGTAAATTTATCCGGTCAATAGTAGTCGGTTATTCCCGTTGAGTGTTTCCGAACGCTAAACTCAAGATCCAAGTCAAATCCCGAGCTAGACGGAGCGGTGTGCCATGACGCCGACCGGTCGAGACTTTAGGACTTAGCGCGCCCTTGCCTTTCGCCCGCTTCCGTGGAAAGCGCTGGTTTTCCGTTCCAACAAAGCATTCCGCTTTCTGCAACCAACCGATCCGCCGATTCCATAGTATGGGAACGGGGCGCTGAATTTCGAATGATTTTCGGCCCTGGCATCGTTATTGCGGTCTCACCGGAAAGGGGAGGACTCAGGGTGAAACGTGCTCGTGTGACGGAAAGCAAAAGCGGTGGTAGTGCGGCCCAAGATTCATTGGTTGCCGCGATGATGCGGCCTGCCTTCTACCCCCGGCCAGCGGACCAAGTCCTCCATAAGGAAACTCATATTTCCCATGTCTTCCTGATCGGCGATCTGGTTTATAAAATCAAGAAGGCCGTGCGGTTTTCGTTCCTCGACTACTCGACGTTGGCCCGGCGGCGATACTTCCTCCAGGAAGAGCTGCGCCTGAACCGTCGGCTGGCGCCTTCGGTCTATCTGGCGGTGATGCCGATCTCGGCCGATGAAAACGGCTGGCGCCTCGGCGGTTGGACCGAGCCGGCCGAATACACGCTGGTGATGCGCCGCCTGCCCGAAAAACAAATGCTCAGATTTCTTCTTGCGACCAAACAGGTTACCAAGGGAATGATGGAACAGTTGGCCGACCATCTTGCCAATTTCCACGCCAAAGCGGAAGTATTTAAGGACCTCTCCCCGGAGGAATACCTGACGGCCTTGCAAGCGCAGTGGCGCGACAGTCTGGCCGACATCAGCCCGCTAATGACGGCCCCCGGCGACCGTCAGGCGGTTGAAGCGATCGATTCGTTCGGCTCAGAGTTTCTCAGAAAAAATCGTGATCTGCTCATGCGACGGATGAGCGATGGTTGGATTCGCGATGTGCACGGCGATCTCCACGCCGAACATATCTGCTTCGCGCCCGAGGGGATTCAAATTTTTGATTGCATCGAGTTCAGCGCCAAGTTGCGCCGTTGCGACCTCGCATCGGAGATCGCGTTTCTCTTGATGGACACGGCCATCCACAGTGGCGAATCATTCGTCGACGGGTTTGTCGAGCGTTATCGCGAGCGTGTCGGAGACGCCGAAATGACGGTGCTGCTGCCGTATTTCCAGTGCTACCGCGCGCTGGTGCGGGCGAAGGTGCACGCGCTACGCTTGCGCCGCTGGGGCGACGAGGCGGCGCGATACTTGCGTTTCGCGCAGCGCATGACTTGGGAGCCCTTTAAACCGTTTCTCATGCTCATGTGCGGATTGACGGGCAGCGGTAAGTCGACCCTGGCCAGACCGATGGGGGAGCGACTGGGGATGTGCGTGATCAACTCCGATGTGGTGCGCAAGCTGATTGCGGCAAAACCTGGGCGTCACCCGGTGCGCTATCGCGAGGGGATCTATAACCCTGCGATGACGGAAAAAACCTATGCTCATATGGCCCGTCAAGCAGAGGAACAAATCCGCCAGGGGCGCGGCGCCATTCTCGATGCGACCTTTGCCCGCCGTGCCCATCGCGAGAAATTCGCCGCCCTCGCACGGAAATTTAGAATTCCTCTGATCGTGGTTCACTGTTCGGCGTCGGACGCGACCAGCGAGAAGCGACTCCACCTGAGAGCGGCGCAAGGCACCGATGTTTCAGACGGGCGTTGGGAAATCTACGTCGCGCAGAAAGCCGCCTATGAACCGCTCGAAGAAGTGCCGAGGTCAGACCGCCTCGACCTTGGCACGGAAGCGCCTGTGGATCAATTAATTGTTGTCGCCGAAACATTTCTTCGCGCCCGCTTGGCCGGCGGTTAGCGCAGAGGCGATCATCGGATTCCGGCGAAAGCCAAATCGCCTTTTTTCGCCCGTCCACGCAAGTTCGTAAAACCACATCAGGAGATCCTTGTAGAATTGCCCAAATGGATTTCTTTCTTGCATTCAAAGCCGGTGAATCGATCTTGCTAAGGCAAGCATAATGACGACTGCAGTTCCGATAGACTTCAGCGCGACGCCGGGCATGGAAAACGCCGGAGCGGGCCGCGGTTGCGCGGCGAGCGCGAATTGAGGTAACAGATGGCTGAGTAATTTACTGATTTCATTGCGCCAAGCGCTGGTCGGTGACGCGAACGTCGGAGGAGAAATCCATGTTCAGCAAAGTTCTCGTGCCATTGGATGGGTCGAACGCGGCTGAGAAAGTGCTTTGCTACGTGCGCACCATAGCGGGGGCGCTGAAGCTGCCGATCGAACTTCTCGAAGTCATCGATATCTCAGCGATGAGCGCCCATCTGGTCGGCGATAAGGCGCGTTATCTCGATCGCTTTATCAACGAAGCGGAGAGTGCCAGCCGGCGATATTTAGCCGAGGTCGGCAACACTCTGGCTGGTTTTGAGGTCGCCGTCTCGGTGTTGCGCGGTAAACCGGCCGAGGTGATCCTCGAAAAGGCCATAGCGGAGCCAGCCACCTTGGTGGCCATGGCGACCCACGGCCGGTCGGGAATGAATCGTTGGCTGTTGGGTAGCGTCGCGGAAAAAGTTCTGCGCGGCGGCCGCAATCCGCTGTTTCTGGTGCGCGCGGACGACGATCAGCAAGGAACCGATGCGGCCTTGCATTCGATCATCGTACCCCTCGACGGCTCGGCATTGGCGGAGTCGGTGCTTCCCCTGGTGGTTCAAATGGCCAAGGTTTTTGACGCGGCCTTGCTTTTGTTCCGAGCCTTTGAATTGCCGGCTTCGGCCTATTATGGTCACGAAAATTATTTGCCGAATTACGAAGAGCTTGCAAACCAGCTCCGCGCTGACGTGCAGCGCTATCTCGATGGTCAAGTTGCGGCGCTCAAAGCGCAAGGGTTGTCTCAGGTAAGTTCGCTTCTGCGCGAGGGAGTGGGGGCTGAGGAGATTATCCGCTGCGCCCATGAACGATCCCGCTCGCTGATCGCCATGTGCACCCACGGACGCTCGGGCGTTAAACGTTGGGTCCTCGGCAGTGTCACCGAAAAAGTAGTGCGCCATTCCGGCGATCCAGTGCTCGTGCTCTCCGCTCGTTAGCGTGCGGCCTTGGCGCGGGTATGCGGCGCGGTATTTCCGCAAGTAACACGGAGAACTGGCGGGGCCGATCAATTTAGAACATTTGGCATCCGAGAATCATGCTCGCAGCAGCGCTCACGGGCAAGCTCGGTGTGCTATGGTCGCGATTGCGGACATTTTGCCGATCCGGTGCAAGCCGTATGAAGTCCTTTTTTTTCGCGTATCGGCACTAGACTATCTCGCCGAGCTTTCGGACTCCGTCGCCCCAGTCTTCGACCTTGAAATCCTTGAACGGGACGATGATCGGCTCCTTCTCCTCTATGGAGATCATGCGATTCTTGTATTCCAGCAAAAAAGAGATTTTCAGCATAAAGGAATCATCCCTGATCTCAATGACCGTCACTTTCTCTTCGAGGTAGGAATACTCTTTGTCATGGAATATTTGTTTTACCCGTTCTCTGGTGAGAACCTCTTTCGCGCCGAGAAATCCGCCCATACGCCCTCCTCGTTGCTGCGCCGGGATAAAAATTT
>JBLMXG010000404.1:0-5925 GCA_050257635.1 Chloroflexota bacterium | reverse complement strand
CCGCGCAGGTTTACCGTGGTGATTCCCGTTAGCCCCTGGGTTTCCAAAACGGCTATTGTATCCTCTTTGACAGGGGTGCCGCGCACGAGATCGAGGGCGATGCGCACCTCCTCGGGATTTTTCGGATCGAGAACAATTTCCTTAACGCGGCCAACGTCGACGCCGTGATATCGAACGTACGAATCCCTGCTCAAGCCGGAAACCGATTCTGCCATGAAAGTATAATAGCGGTCGTAGACGCCGCGGTAATCGGTGCGGCTCAACCAGAGAACTCCGGTAACAGTTGCGGCGCCCAACAGCGCAATAAAGAGACCCACAAGAGTGTAGTTCACCTTCGGTTCCATGCTTGCTCCCTGGCCGCGCGGCCGCGCGGCCCGTAGAAATATTCGTGAATCAATGGATCGGTAGAATGGGAAAGCTCGGTCATGGTGCCGATGCCAAGGACTTGGCCGTTGCCCAATATGGCTACACGATCGGTGATGCGCCAGAGCGAGTCCAGATCGTGGGTGATGAGAACGATAGTGAGGCGAAACCACTCTCGCAGCTGCTGGACCAGCTCGTCGAAACCGGCGGCGCTGATCGGGTCGAGGCCCGAGGTCGGCTCATCAAGAAATAGCAGCTCCGGATCCAGGGCCATGGCGCGCGCCAACGCGGCGCGCCGGCGCATGCCGCCGCTCAGCTCATTGGGATACTTGGTGACGCTTGCCATGGGAAAGCCGGTGGCGGAAATTTTCAACAGGGCGAGCTCTTCGATGAGGCTCCGGCTGAGTTGGGTATGCTCGCGCAGCGGCACTGCGACATTTTCTGTCACGGTGAGCGAGCTGAAGAGCGCGCCGTGCTGGAACAATACGCCGCAGCGCCGCCGCAGCGCCGAGACGTCGGCGTCGTCCATGGTTGTAATGTTTTGACCAAATAGTTGAATATCGCCCGCGGTAGGTTTCTGCAGAAGGATCATTTCCCGCATCAACACCGATTTGCCGCTACCATTGCCGCCCGCAATGGCGAAGACTTCATCCCGCTTGACCGTCAAGTTGATGTCCTCGTGCACGACCGCGGCGCCAAAACGGGTGTGGATGTGGCTGACTTCAATCAGTGGGTCGCCCGACGGTGCCGAATCAGGTCCGTTCATATTTCCCACCAACTGAAAAGGATCGAAAAGAACGCATCGGTGACGATGACCAGAAAGATCGCTTGCACGACGCTGATCGTAGTGTGGCGGCCGACGCTATCGACGCCGCCGAAGACCTGGAAGCCCTGATAACAGCCCACCAGCGCAATGATCCCGGCGAAGACCGGCGTTTTGCCGATGCCGATGAGATAGTGGCGCAATACGATCGCGTACTCGAAGCGGTTGAGAAACTCGGTAAAGGTTACACCGAGCTGGCTCCACGCGACCAGCATGCCGCCGAAGACACCGACCGCGTCGGCGAACACGGTGAGCAGTGGCAAGGCGACGATCAAAGCAATGGCCCGAGGAATCACCAGCAGACTCATGGGCGATATTCCCAACGAGCGCATGGCATCCAATTCTTCGGTGACCGTCATGGTGCCGATTTGTGCGGTGTAGGACGATCCAGAACGACCGGCGACGAGAATCGCGGTTAGCAAGGGCGCGATCTCTCGCAGGAGCGAAATGCCGACGAGATCGACGATGAAAATATTGGCGCCGAAGGTTTTGAGCTGCTCGGAGCCCTGATAGGCGATCACGACGCCCATCAAAAAACTAAGCAAGCCGATAATCGGCATCGCGTTCAGCCCATCGATCTGCAGATTGGCGAGCAGCACGCGCCAACGAAATCGCCTCATATGGGCGATCAGGGAGCAGGAAACCGCCGTAGCTTCCCCCATAAACGTCAGCGCGTTGCGAAAATTTACCGCCGAGTCCCATGTCCAGCGGCCAAACCGTTCCATGAGCGCTGCTGGCGGTGTGGGTCGGAGCTCTTGAGCGCGCGACCAGCCGCGCGTCACGGTTTGCATGAGGGCAGAAAATTCATCTGAAAGGCCGTTCAGCGAGACGGCGCAGCCGCGCTGCTCAAGTTGATTCAAAGTCCGCCGCAAGAGCCATGCTCCGCCGGTGTCCAGGGCTTCGACGGCTGCAGCGTCGCAGCCGATGGGCACGCTCGTCAGCGTCGGCAGCGACGAGATCTGGCGCTCCAGATCGGCCAGGTGATCGAGCGTCCAAATGCCTTCGCAGCGAAGCACGCCGTCGGAAGCGAAGAGGATTCGAGCCTCTTGATGCCGGATCTGGGCTGAGTCGCTTTTTGATGGGTTCATGTTAATTGTCCGAAGATTTTGTCCAAAGCACTGCGACGCGATTTCGACGTAGGATGGGTGGAGCGCAAGCGATACCCATCGCGGAATGGTGGGCATCGGCGCTCCGCGCCTCCACCTACCCTGCAGGCGAGCGCTGCGCTTACGAGGATCACGATGCCACCATCGCCTTCTTGCCCGTTTCCATTTTGAATTCCTTGAGCAGCTCGCGTTGGCGCGACGTTAGATCGGTCGGCGTCCGGACTTCGACGACGACGTAGAGGTCGCCCTTACCCCGGCCGTGCAGGCGCGGCATGCCTTTGCCGCGAAGCCTCAATGCCGTACCGCTTTGGGTGCCGGGCGGGATCGTGACTTTCACGAATTCCTTGTCCAGACACGGAACATCGACTTTGGTGCCGAGGGCGGCGCTCGCGAAGTCGATCACCGCGCCGGCGAATAGATCGTCGCCTTCGCGTTTGAGAAGCGGATGCCCGCTTATGAGCATGCGCACGAGCAGATCGCCGGGCTCGCCTCCTGGCGGCGCAGCTTCACCTTGACCCGCCAGCCGCAGCAGCATGCCGTCGTCGATGCCGGGGGGGATTTGCATTTTGATCTGGTGCGGCAAAAATTCATAGCCGGTGCCGTGACAGGTGAGACAAGGCGATTCAATAATCGTCCCGTTGCCGAGACAGCGCGCGCAAGAAGTGATCGTCACCAACTTCATGCCTCTTTCGGTTTTGATCTGCTGCTTTTGGCCGCTGCCTTGACACTCCCGGCACACCACCGGGTGGGTGCCGGGTTTCGCGCCGCTGCCGCCGCACGTCTTGCACCGATCGGAGCGCGTGATCATGATCACGCGCTCGCCGCCGCGAGCGGCTTCATCGAGCGTGAGCTTGAGGTCGGAATGAAGGTCTGCGCCGCGCGCCTTCGCCGGACGCCGACCCGGCCGTTCCCCGAACAGATCGCCAAAAATGCCGCCGAGGTCGGCGAAACGACCGCCAAAAAAGTCGCCGAACGTAAAGTCGCGAAAGAGGTCTTCCGTCGACCAGCGCTCACTGACACCGGCATGGCCGGCGGCGTCGTATTGCTCGCGTTTGGTTGGATCGCACAATACGGCGTAAGCTTCGGCGATTTCCTTGAATCTTTCGGTGGCGTCTGGGGCGGGGTTACGATCTGGATGAAATTTCATCGCCAGCTGGCGGTAGGCTTGTTTGATTTGCTCCTGCGTGGCTTTGCGATCGACACCGAGCACTTCGTAATAGTCGCGCTTTTGCTGTGCGGTCGCCGTCATGGATTTTCTCGCGTCTGAGGACGTCAAATTTTCGTCAGCTCGTCCTGTTCGTAGAGCGGCAATGCGCGCAGCCCATCGGCGGTGCGCATTTTTATGCCGTAATGCTTTTCGGTAACCTCGCCGATGACCGCGGCGGCGATGGTTTCGGCGCGCAGCCGAGTCACAATCTTTTCGCTGTCGGCCGGCGGCGCGACGATGAGCAGCGCCCCCGATGCGATCAGACCCAAAGGATCGAGATGGTAATGATTGCACAGCGCTTGAGTCTCGGGAAAAACCGGGATGGCCTCGGCGTCGATCCGCAGACCGACGCCGGCCGCCCAGGCGAGCTCGTGCAGCGCGGTGGCAACTCCGCCTTCGGTGGGATCGTGCATGGCATGAACCGGCGCACACTCGATCGCGGTCAGCGCGTCTTTAAGCACGCTGATGCCGGGACGATACATAAAATGGCGGCAGCCCTCGAGTGTCTTTGGCTCCAGAACGTCGATCAGGTCGGGCTCATGTTCGCGGGCAATGACCGCGGTGCCTTCGATCGCAATACCCTTCGTCAAAATAATGAGATCATCTTTCCTGGCGCCGTCGGCCCGCACTAATTTGTCCTTATCGACTTCCCCGAGCATTTGCCCCACCACGATCGGTCGGGCGAGGCCGCCGGTGATCTCCGTGTGACCGCCGACCAAACTGACGCCGATGGCCCGGCATGCTTCGAGGGTGTCGTGAAAAATTTTTTCCACGACCGCTTCGTTCGTAAGCTCTTCGGGTAACAACAAGGTCGCCAGGTACCACAGCGGACGCGCTCCCTTGGTGGCGATGTCGTTGGCATTGATATGAACCGCATACCAGCCGATTTGATCGGCGGTGAAGGTGATCGGGTCGGTTTTGGCGATCAGGTAGCGGGGCCCGCCGGTATCGATTACCGCAGCATCTTCGCCGATGCCCGGACCGATGACGACGCGACGGTCGGCGATGCGGTTGTGTCGAAGTAACCGCTCCAGCGTGGCGATCGGCAATTTACCGATCGCAAATCGTGATACGGTTTTGGCGGCCATCGGCGTATCCCGGTTATTGCCATCGCATAGACGCCGAATACACCGAACGTTTCTTCATCGTCGTTTGTACTTTCCGTCGCCGCGCGAGTCGCCGCCCCGAAATCACGCACTAGTGCGGCCACAGCTCGTGCAACGCCGTCGGTAAAATTTTCTTGTTATCCTTGATTTCGCCTCCGCTCGTGTGGCGCTCGAGAGTTTTGAACACCGCCCGCGCGATGCTTTCAGGCCTTGCCGTAAAGTCTTCCTTGAAGGCTTCTTTGATGTGGACGAGGAAATCTTCCTTGTGACGCTCCTTGTGCGGCTTGCCCTTGAGCGTCCAGCCTTCGTAATAGAGGCCGCGCACCAGCATGGGCAACTGCGCGCCCAATTGCACGGCTTCCTCGACGGTCAGCCGGTCACGTAAGGCATGCAGCACGGTGCGCAACGCCAGATAAGCCTTGTGTGGCTGCTCATGCCACTCCAGCTCGGTCATAATATCGTTCAACCAAATCTGAGTTTTTTGCAGGGTGCCATCGAAAACATCGTGGCTAGTCTCGCGCCGTGATTCCTTGCCGACCAGTTTATAACGATAGCTCGGAGCGGTTTTCATGACGATTCCTCCTCGATAGGTGCGACGCATAACGGGTTTTCTTGCAATGTTGACTTTGTGCAATTCCAGTGCCGAGAAAAATTCCGGACCGTCGAAGCCAACCGCCCAATCTTCCGACAAAATCAAGAACCCCCTCGGCTCGCTTATCAATCTTGGAAAAAACTCCTCCCTCTGTTTGCAGGAATGGAAATAACTCGCTTGTTCAGAGAACTTATTGCTTCTTTAAAAGAGAATCCTTCTTGGCGCATTTTTTGCGGACTTTTTACTGGCGAAACTTGATGCGCTGGAACGGGGAAAAGAAAGGCGGTTCATGGCAAGTTCGAAACCCAACGTTGCCGAGCTCTTAGCCCAGGCGCAAAAACCTGCGGAAGAAGCTTTGCGTTTGCATCCGCTTTACCGCGGCAAACTTGAGGTGACGCCCAAGTGCGCGATCCGAAGCAGCGCCGACTTTTCCATCTGGTACTCCCCGGGCGTTGCAGCGCCATGCCGCGATATCGCCGCCCATCCGGAACGCGTTTTCGCCCATACGAATAAAGCCAATTTCGTCGCGGTAGTTTCCGACGGCACCCGCGTGCTTGGCCTCGGCGACATCGGGCCGCACGCGGCGCTACCGGTCATGGAAGGCAAGGCGGTGCTGTTCAAGTACTTGGGCGGGGTCGATGCGTTTCCGATCTGTCTCGGCACCAAAGACCCCGAAGAGATCATTCAGGCGTGCAAGTGGTTGGAGCCGAGCTTCGGCGGCATCAACC
>JBLMXG010000403.1:0-15803 GCA_050257635.1 Chloroflexota bacterium | reverse complement strand
GATAAATCGCAAAATCCGCCGAGCTACCAAAGGTGTTGATGGCGATGCGCTTGCCTTTGAGCGCTTTGACGCTGTCGATTTCCGGGCGGGCGATAATCGCGTAGCCGCTCGCTTTGGTGGTTGCGCCGACGATCTTCACCGGCAGACCGCGAGTGGCGGCACCGGCAATAAACGGCAATATGGTGACGTAATCGAGCTCGTTGGCCATCAGGGCGCTGAGCATCAAATTAGTGCCCTGAAACTGGATGTAACGAACTCGCAATCCTTCTTTGTCGAAAAAGCCGCGTTCGTTCGCGATGCGGTCCGGCAACGCGGTCCAGCTCGAGCCGCCAGTCCAGCCGATGTTAAGCACTCTGGATTCGGCACCCAGCGCCACGGAAACGATGAGCAGCGCAGCGCTCAACACTGAGGCGCTCACGTACGGGAAAACTTTCATCGCCATAACCGTCGGCTCCGTTTAGCCGACAGCGGCTTTTTTAGCCGACGCGGCGCCCAGGTGTTTGGAGAAGAATTCTAAAGTACGCGACCAAGAAGTGAAATCCGCTTCGGGCCGATAACCTTTCCAGCCTTTGCGGTTAAAGCCATGCGGGCAATCGCCGTAGAAAAAGAACTCGTGTTGTTTACCCAATCGGGTCAACTCGGCGTCGAGCTTGTGCATCTCGCCGGGCGGCGGGTTTTTGTCAAGCTCGCCGAAATGGCCCTGCACCGGACATGAAACGTTCGCCGCCAGCTCCGCAGGCGCGGCGCGGTCGCCCCATTGCGAATATTTACCGCCCCCGTAGAAATCAACGGCGGCCTTAAACGATTTGCTTGCCGCGGCCATCAAAAATGCCACGCGCCCGCCCATGCAAAACCCGACGATGCCCAGCCTCGAACAGTCGACATTGGCGCGCCCGCGCAGCAGGCTGATTGCTGTCTCGATATCTTTGATGACGTTGGCGTCTCGGCGCGTATGTTTGAAGTTGGCAATTTCCTCGGGCGTATTGGGTTCGCCTTCTCGGTGGTAAAGTTGCGGGGCGATGCCGACGTAACCGGCCGCCGCCACCCGGCGGGTCATTTCCTGAGTGAACTCCCGCACGCCGTCCTGGTTTTGAATCACGACGATCGCGGGATATGGCGCCGGCCCTTCCGGCTCGCTCAGGTAAAGTCCCATCGGACTGTTGTCGACGGTGACGGTTTCCCAAGAGTTTTTCATAACAGACCTCCTGTACGAAGCGATGTGGGTGGACGCTCCTTCCCATATGCCGTTGACGTATTGCTGTCAACGGTTTCCACGCGGTTAAATGGCACGAATCTCCGTAGTAGTTCAGTTAGCTCAAGATCTCTCACTTCGTTCGAGATGACAGATCCGTTACCTTATTGTCATTCCGAGCGGAAGCGAGGAATCTTTCCCTGCGGTATGATTCGTGGTGAACTCTAACTGAACCACTGGCCGAATTTCCTTGTCGTGCTGAAGGATGCTACATTCAAGGCAGCCCCAGATTCGAGCGGCGGAAGTTATAAAATGATTCCGTGGAAAAATGTTTTGTGCAAATGGCGCCCGGCCCTGCCGACCGCGTGGCTGGTGGCAGGCTTGGTCGTCACACCGCTGGCCATCGACGCTGCCCAATCGAAATACACCAGGCGGCGCAAGCCAACCGCTAAGGCCGCGCTTGCGGCGAAGCCGGCGCAGAAACCTGGCTCTTACGATGTTGAATTTAGGGAGTTTAAGCTCAAAAACGGCTTGCGTGTTTTGCTTGCCGAGGATCACAGGGCGCCAACTTATTCCATCTGCGTTACTTACAATGTCGGCTCGCGCGACGAGAAACCCGGCCACACCGGGTTTGCTCATCTCTTCGAGCATATGTTGTTTCAGGGTTCCAAAAACGTCGGCAAGGGGGAGCATTTTATTCTGGTGCAAAACAACGGCGGCAGTGCCAACGGCACCACCAACAGCGAACGCACGAATTATTTCGAGACCCTGCCGGCCAATCAGCTGGAGCTCGGCCTCTTTCTCGAAGCCGACCGGATGCGCGCGCCGAACATCACTCAGGCCAACTTCGACAACCAGAGACTGACCGTCCAGGAGGAGCGGCGGCAAAGAACCGACAACCGCCCCTACGGCAAGACTTACGAGGCGGTCATCGCATTGGCCTACGATAATTTCGCTTACAAGCACTCGACTATTGGTTCCATGCAAGATTTGAACACCGCCACGGTGGGGGATGCCGAGGAATTTTTTCGCACCTATTACGCCCCGAACAATGCGGTTCTCTCCTTGGTGGGAGATTTCAAGACCGAGACTGCCCTCGGCTTGGTCAAAAAGTATTTCGAAGCCATTCCAGCACAAACGCCGCCGGCATCGCCCGATACAAGCGAACCCGAACAAACCGCCGAGCGGCGCAAAGTCATCGAAGACGCTTTTGCGCGCACGGCGCGGTTGGACGTCGTCTACAAAATTCCTCCGGGCAATAGTTCCGACTGGTACGCGCTGGACATGCTCGGCAGCGTGCTGTCGAACGGCGTATCTTCGCGGCTCTATCAAAAATTCGTCAAGGAAAAAGAACTGGCACTGAACGTCGATGCCGATGCCAGCGAACAGCGCGGCCCGTCGCTTTTTTGGTTCAGCATCACGGCCCGCCCCGGTGTCGACCTCGGCGAAGTGGAGAAATTACTGTACGACGAGATTGCAAGGGCGCAAGACGAACCGGTAGCGGATTGGGAGCTCAAAAAAGTACAGATGCAGATGCGACGCCAGCGCGCCGTACGGCTCTATAGCACCCGCTCGCGCGCCAATGAGCTGGGACACTTTGCGGTTTATTACAACGATCCGCGCTTGATCAACACGCTGTGGTCTAAATACGAGCGCGTCACGATCACAGATTTACAGCGGGTGGCGCGCCGGTATTTCAAGCCCAGTAGCCGCACGGTCGTGATGACCGTGCCGAAATCGGCTGGCGAGCATTGAACGCCAATGAAAAGTTTCAGAAACACTTTTACTCAGCTCCGTCCGAACACCGCCTTCGGCGTCCTGCTCGCGGCGCTCTGGCTCGTAATGGCCATGCCGGTGCAGAGCCAAGAGCGGGATGCGCGGTCGGCCAGCAAGATCGAACTGAAAAACAGAGCGCCGGTCTCGCGTGAAATCCTGCGGGTCAAACTACCGCGGCCATTCGAAGGGAAACTGAAGAACGGCCTGACCGTGTTGATCCTCGAAGATCACCGCGCGCCCTACGTCGCCTTGCGATTGCATCTCGATGGCGCGGGGGCGTTATTCGAGCCGGCCGAGGCCGTCGGCTTGGCCAATGCCACCGCGATGCTGCTGCGCGAAGGGACAAAAAGCCGCAGCAGCATCGAAATTGCCGAGACGATCGACCGGCTCGGCGCGACGATCAGCGCTGGCTCTGCCTTCGGCGCGCCGGACGCAGTGCTGAGCGCTTCGGGTTTGAGCGATAACTTCGATGCCTGGCTCGATATCTTTGTCGATGTCTTGCTGCATCCGAGCTTTCCCGCCGACGAGCTTGAAAAACTCAAACAGCGCCAGCGCGCTGAGCTGCGCGAACAGCGCTCGTCTTCGGGTTTTCTCATTGGCGAGCGATTTAATCGCGCGGTTTATGGCGATCACCCCGCGGCCAACGTAGCGCCGAGCTTGGCGTCGATCGATCGCCTCAGCCGCGAAAAGCTGGAGCGTTGGCACGACGAACGCTACGCGCCGCAAATGGCGATCCTCGGCGTCGCCGGCGACGTGCGCGCGAAGGAATTGCTCGCGAAACTGGAAAAACGGCTAGGAGAATGGAAGAAGAATGCGGTGAAAGAAACATGGCCGCGCGACCCGGCGCCGTCGAGCGCGCGCCGAGTCTTGCTGGTCAACCGACCCAATTCCGTGCAAACCACGGTAGCGCTGGGCAATATCGCCATCGACCGGCGCAGCCCCGATTACCCGGCGATGGTGGTGATGAATCACGTGATCGGCGGCGGTGTCTCGTCTCGTTTGTTCCTCAATCTGCGCGAGGAAAAGGGCTACACATACGGCGTCTACAGCAATTTCAGCGCGCGTCAGTATCCGGGGCCTTGGCGCGCCGGCGGCAATATGCGCACCGAGGTTACCGAAGGCGCCTTGGTGGAGTTTTTTAAGGAGGTTCGACGCATGCGCGAGGAGAAAGTCGGGGCAGCGGAACTTGACGCGAGCAAGCGCGCCATCGTCGCGCGCTTCGCGCTCTCGCTTGAACAACCGACACAACTGCTGGGCTTTGCGATTACCCGAAAAGAGTATGGCTTCGCCGCCGATTACTGGGACAATTATCCCGCCAAGATCATGGCCGTAACAGCGGACGATGTGGAGCGGGTGGCGCGCAAGTATCTAAACCCGGATGCGCTGCAGTTGGTGGTTGTCGGCGATGGGAGCAAGATCAAAGGCATTCTCGAGCAATACGGCAAAGTGGAAGTTTTTGACAGCAACGGCGCTCCGGTCGCCGCGGGCGAGCCTTAGAGGCCGCGCAGAAAAACTGGCGCTCTTGCGCCGCAGGGCAACGGTTCGGTCAATTCTGGAGCGCTGAATTTTATCTCATCATTGCTCTCGGTAGTTTTGTGCTGATTGCCCGGTGAAATGAATGGTTTAAATCCGCGACATGAGAATTTTTCATGCTCGCGCATGAGTTTGGCCTGGGCGAATTCTATGGGAGCCAAATATGTTCGACAAAGAGCGTTGCCTCTATTGTCTGAGATAGGCTTGTGCCAATATATATTTGCCCAGCTTGCGGTCAACTAACAATGGAGCGCCACGATGTCTTCTGAAGCCGCCGCCGCGGGAGCGCTGAACGGTTTGCGCGTCTTGGACTATACCGGGCGAATGGGCGGATATTGCGGCTTGTTGCTCGCCAACCTCGGCGCTGAAGTGATTCTGATCGAGGCGCCCGGCGGCGATCCCATGCGGCTGGAAGGCCCCTTTAAAAACGATCAGCGCGACCCTGAGCAAAGCCTTTCTTTCGCATCTTTTCATACGAACAAACAGGGTATCATTTTAAACGTCGATGATGACGATGACCGCCGGCTTCTATTGAACCTCGTTAGCGGAGCCGATGTGCTCGTCGAGGATAAACCGCCCGGCTTTCTCGACCGGCATAGCCTCGGCTATTCGGCCCTCCAATCTGTCAATCCAGCGCTGGTCTTGACCTCGATCACAGGTTTCGGTCAATCGGGGCCGTATCGCGATTTCAAGGCGCCTAACATCGTCGCCTTTGCCATGGGCGGCCTTATGAATCTCTGCGGCCACCCCGGCCGGGCGCCGCTCGCTGGTCCATGCGATGTGGCATATCATTTGGGATCGGTACACGCGGCCTTCGGTACGCTCGTGGCGCTCTATAACCGGGCCGCGAGCGGAAGAGGCGACCATGTCGAGGTGTCGTTGCAGGAGGTCCTGGTTGCCGACCCTTTTCTACGTGTCATGACGCGCTACAGCGCCACCGGGGAAATCCCGGCGCGCACCGGCCACAGCCAGTCAACGACGGTCGCGGAAACTTACCAGTGCCGCGACGGTTATGCGCGGATATTCGTCAATCAGCCGGATCACTGGCGGCGCTTTGTCGAATGGCTCGGCCGTCCGCCGGAGTTGCTCGACCCCAAGTTTGAAAATGTGCAGAACCGTTTCTCGCTGCGCGATTTCATCGGCCGGTTGGTGGAAGCGCGGACGCTTAACTACGAAGTCAAAAAATTCTTCGAGGAGTTTCAGTCGCTGCGGCTTGCTGCCGCGCCGATCAATCCGCTGAGCGCGTTTCTTGCCGACGAACAGACGCAACACCGAAACTATCTCGCGACGGTAGAACACCCGCGCCTTGGGCGCCATGGTTTTCCCGGCGATCCCTATCGATTCTCCGAAAGCCCATTGCGCATCGAGCGGGGTGCGCCGCTGCTCGGCGAGCACCAGCAGCAAATCGGCCGAGAACTCGCGCGACCGTCGGCCTGGTTGAAAGAGAGCCGCAACGCCGGTGGAGCACCGGCGCGCCATCTTTTCGAAGGCGTGCGCGTGGTCAGTTTTCCCACCGGTGTCGTCGGCCCCGCGCTGGGAGGCTTGCTCGCCGAACACGGCGCCGAGGTGATTTCCATCGAAGCCAGCCGCATGGCGCGCAGCCCGCAACGTGGTCAGAAATTTCAGATTGCCTCCGATCTCGAAAGCAATCGCGGACGGCGCCGGATTGTCGTCGATATGAAGCATCCAGACGGGGCCGCGCTGGTGAAGCAGCTCATCGCCAAGTCCGAAGTGATCGTCGAGAATTTTAGCGCGCGAGTCATGGCGAGTTGGGGTCTCGACTATCCGAGAGTGCAAGAAATCCGGCCGGATATCATCATGGCGAGCCTGCAAGCATTCGGCCAGAGTGGGCCGCGGCGCGACTACGTGAGCTTTGGGCCGATTCTCATGGCCTATTCCGGCATGGCTTACCTGTGGCGCGACCCCGAAATCGAACGTCCTGGAGCCGGTTGTCAGACCGCATTCCCCGACTACGTCGCGCCCTCTTACGGCGCGCTAGCGATTCTTGCCGCCTTGCACCACCGCCGGCGCACCGGCAAGGGGCAGTATATCGACATCTCCCAAGCGGAAACCGCCGCGTCGATGATCGGCCCGGCGTTTTTAGAATATCTAATCAACGGCCGGGAGCCGCAACCCCGGGGGAACTTTAGTGCCACAGCCGCGCCCCATGGCTGTTATCGTTGCAAGGGCGACGATCGCTGGTGCGTGATTGCGATCGAGAGGCAAGAGGAATGGATTCGCTTCTGTGAGCTCGCCGGTCATCGTGAGTGGCTGTCAGACCATCGCTTTGCCGACCCGGCTTCGCGGGTAGCCTATCGCGAAGAGCTGGATTATTGGATCGGCAAGTGGACCTCGCAGTTTACACCGCATCAACTGATGCTGATGTTGCAGCGCGCGGGGATCGCCGCCGGTATGGTGCAAACCGCCGAGGATCTCTATCGCGACCCGCATTTGCGTGAGCGTGGTTTTTCCCGCGAGGTCTTCCATCCGCAGATCGGTTGGGTGACCCGCGCCGGTCCCTCCGTGCGATTGGCGGGGGAAACTTCCGCGCCGCGCAATTTTAGCCATGTGGCCGGGGAAGACAACGAAACCGTGCTCGGCGAGATTCTCGGCTTGTCAAGCACGGAGATCCGGGATCTCATGGAGCGTCAGGTGCTCAAATAATGGCGCAGTCGACCTCGGCGCTCGCCACCGCGATCGCGCCTCACTACAATTCGGAACCAACCCAATACAAAATCGCGCGAGCGATTCGCAAAGCCGAGCGCCACCTGGCCCGGCGCGATCCGATCATGAAACGGCTGATCGCAATTCACGGCTGCTGCCCGATAGCCGAGCGCGAGTTCGAGCCGTTTCATATGCTGGCGAACTCGATCATCAGCCAGCAGCTATCGAGCAAAGCGGCAGCCACGATCAAACAGCGAGTCGGGTTGCTGGTCGGCGTACCGTTTCAAGCGGCGAAAGTCCTTGCACTCTCCAGCACGCAATTGCGCGGCGCCGGGCTCTCGCAAGCCAAGGTGGGCTATATCCGGGAACTGGCGGCGCAGGTCAGCGACGGACGGCTCGAGTTCTCCGGCATCATCACCCTTGAAGACAAAGCGGTGATTGACAAACTCACGGTTATCCCCGGCATCGGACGCTGGACCGCAGAGATGTTCTTGCTTTTCGGTCTCAAGCGGCTCGACGTACTCGCGCTCGGCGATGCCGGACTCCAGCGGGCTGTGCGGCTGCTCTACGGCAAGAAGCGCAAATCACAAACGCTTCTGCCACGTGTGGCCGAACGATGGCGGCCCTATCGCTCGATAGCGTCGTGGTATCTCTGGCGATCGCTGGAAGCCGTTCAAAAAACTAGATGATCATTCCCTGGACCTGTCATGTTTGTTCCGCGCCATTTGAAAAATATGACGGCGGAGTTTGTTCCAGGTGCAATCAATCGACCTGTTTAAGCCACTTGCTGCTGGTGGATTACACGCCGATGCAGGGTCCGGCCAAGCGGGAGCAGATTATATGCAACGGCTGCGTTACCTCGGGAGAAAAGTCCACCGGGTTAAAAAAATCTCACTTTTCTAGAATCGCATGGATTCGACGGCTGGGAATCTAGCGCCGCTCACTCGGTCTAACATCAAAACCCTATTTCCTGTCCTCGGGCTTCACGTATTTCACCGATGCACCGCCTTTTTGCGAGTGGAGATAGCCTTCGACGTCACTGAGCGGGTTGGTGTAGTAGCGCAGGCGGTGCTGGACGAGGTCGTCGGCACGCAGGGCCATGTCGAAGGGCAAATCTTTTTGCATGTAAGCGGCGATCTTGGCGTTCTCCAGAGTCGCGCCGTTGCGGCTGGCGAGCTCTTGCGCGAGCGTGTCGACGAAGCCGTCGAGCTCTTTTTCCGGCACGACTTGGGACACTAGGCCGACGCGCTCGGCTTCGACACCGGTCAAATTCCTGCCGGTTAGAGAAATATAAAAAGCCTTCTTGAACGGAATGCCAGCGTGAAATAGCGACGGTGTGGCAGTGGCGCCGTAGCTGCCGCGGATCACTTCAGGCATTCCGTACTTGGCGCTGTCCGCGCTGATGACCAGGTCATGGCCGTTGATTAATGCTAAGCCGCCGCCCAAACACCAACCGCGCACTTTCGCGACGGTGACTTGCGGCAGCTTGCGCATGATATCGACGATCTCAGCCACGCCGCCGAAACCGCGCGTGCGCCGGCGGTTATTCTGCCCGCGCATATCGTAAAGATCTCGCCCCGAAGAGTAGGAGTCGCCGGCGCCGGTGGTGACGATGCAGCGGATCTTGTCGTTCTCGGCGAGGCTTCGCAAAATGCTGGACAGCTCGCTCAATAAAGCGACGCTGAGGGCGTTTTTCTTTTCCGGACGGTTGAGGGTCAGCCAGGCGATGCCTGCGTTTTCGTCGATATTGGCGTTGATCAGTTTGTTTTCAGGCATGGAGTGCTCCGTGGGTTAAGATTTGTTCAAATCGTTCAATACGTTCAAGCCGTTCAAATCGCATCGGATCGTTTCATTTTCATTTCGACGCGCAGCCGAGAAATCTTTCTGGAAGGATCTCTCGCTTCGTTCGAGATGACAGCCCTGCGAGGACCGGCGATGTTACGGTCAAGAAAACCGGTAAAACGCCTTCGCGTTGTCCGCCAGAATATTTTGCTTGGTTTTGTCCGAGATATCCTTGCGGCGGACGACCTGGCTGACGCTGTGCGGCCATTCCATATCCCAGTGCGGGTAATCCGAGGCGTACATCATGCATTCATTGCCGAATTGCTCGATCACCAACGGCAGCGCCGACTCTTCGCCTTCGCAGGTGAAGTAGCAGCGGTGGTCTTTGATGTATTCGCTCGGCAGCATCTTGAGCGGTTCCATCTCGGATCTTCGCAAATGATACTTTTCGTCGAAGCGCTCCATCCAGTAGGGCAGAAAGCCGACGCCGGCCTCGAGAAAGCCAACTTTTAACTTGGGAAAGCGGTCGAGCACACCGTTGGAGATGATCGCCACGATCGACAGCATCTGCTCAAAGGGGTGCGAGGTCATATGCACGCCGAGGTATTTATGAAAGCGTGTGTTGCCCACGGCGACCTGTGCGGTGGCGTGAAAGCCGATGGGGACGCCGAGTTCCTGGGCTTCGGCGTAAATTGGATCGAATTGCGGTTGACCGAGATCCAAGCCCTGCTGAACGTAGGTCGGCATCATGACACCGACGGCACCTTTTTCGGTGACGGCACGGCGTACTTCTTTCACCGCCTCGGGCACGACTTGGGGCGCGGTGACGGCGGCATACTTGACTCGGTTTCCGCTGCTCTCGCAGAAATCGCAGGCCCAATCGTTGTACGCTTTGGCCAGTTCGGCGGCGAGGTCGAGCTCGCGCACCAGACCGATGGAGAGGGCGTTGCTCGGATAGGCCACCGCGTCGCCGATTTTCTCCACGTCCAGGTCTTTGCAATATTCGACTGCATTCGTCGGTTTGCGGCCCGTGGTGTTATTCAAAAAAATATCCCAGCCGAAGGACGGAAAATAGGGGCCGCTGCGGGCGCGATATTTCTCGGGCAAATATTGCTTGTATGCCGGTCCATCCAAGTGATGGGCGTCGGCGTCGATAATATTAAAGTTGTGGTCCACGATTTAGTCTCCCGTAATTTCAAGTTGGTGAGCGATATTCTAGGCGCCGGCAGCTGTTTCGAGTTACGAGTTTCGGGGTTTGAGTTCAACCCGAAACCCGGAACGCAAAACTCGAAACGCTTTTTTCAGTCCTGCAACCCGTAGCGCTGCGCGATGTTGAGAAAGATCGAACCGACAAACACTGTGCCGATGGTAATGATCAGGCTGAACGCCGCGAGCTCGCCGACATGGCCGTTGTCCCACAGCTCCCATATCGTTACCGCTACGACTTGCGATCCCGGTGAGTAGAGGAGCAAGGCAATGGAAAGCTCCTTGAACGTGATCAGAAAAATATAAATCCAGCCGGCAAGTAGCGCGGGCATGATCAGTGGAACGACAACATGGCGAATCATCTGGAACCAGCTGGCGCCGCTCGCCATCGCGCCTTCTTCAAGCTCTTTATGTAGACTCAAGAGCGCCGAATGGCTGAAGCGGATGCCGTAGGGCAGGTAACGAGCGATGAATGCCAGCACCAAAATCCAGATCGTTCCATACACCGGAATCGGCAGCATCAAATACATTTTCAAAATTGCGATGCCCATCACGATGCCGGGGAAAACTAGGGGCAACATCGCCATGTGGTCCAAAACCCAGCGCGCTTTGATCGAAGCGCGGACGATCAGCCAGGCGGCGAAAAAGGTGATCGTCACGGCTATGGTCGCTGAAGAGACGCTCACGGTGAGACTGTTCATAATCGAGCGGATAATGCCGCTGTCGTTGAACGCGGTGAGGTAATTACCAACGGTCAAAAGTTGCAAGGCTTTCCAAGACGGCACTTGAGCGAAAGGTAAAAACGACGACCAAGCGATGGCGGCGACCGGTAAGGATTGCAGCAGCGGCAAAACTAACATGAGGGTGCCGCCCAGCCAGCGCCATTTGCCCAACGCGATACGATTGGGGCGGAAATTCTTGCCGCTGATGGTGGTGAATTTATAGGTCTTGCTGGTGATGCGATAGTAAGGAATCAAGCCAAGCGCAACCAGGCAGATTAAGATGATCGAGTAAGCGCTGGCCTCGCCGTACTTGGGAATCAGACCGCCTTTGATTTGCAAATATATTTTTGTCGTGAGGACTTCGATACCGGCAGGGATGCCGATTAAAGCCGGAATCTCGAACGCTTCCAGGGAGCGTATCGCCGTTAAAATCAGCACGGCCAATACACTGGGGAGCGCCAGAGGAAAGGTGACCCGTCGAAACACCTGCCAGCTGCTGCTGCCGGCGGTGGTTGCCGCTTCTTCCAAGGACGGATCCATCGACCGGAACGGCGTCGACATCAGCAGAAAAACAATCGGAATCCAAAGAAAACTTTCCACCAGGATCATGCCGCCCATCGAAAATATGTTAAAAAAAGGCGATCCGATGAACGCGATGCCGACGGCGTTCAAGATACCTGCCTTAGGGCCGAGCAGCATGATCCAGCCCACGACTTTGATGATGCCTGGAATCGCGAAGGAAACGTAGGCCGAGACATAAGCGAGTTTACGAAACGGCGCGTCGCTGCGCTCGGCGAGCCAGGCGAGCGCGCTGCCGTACACCAGCGCCACGGTTGAGCTGCATACGGCATAGACCAATGAATTGCTGAGCAAGGTTTTAACGTCACCGAGAGAGTCGACAATGTTGATAAAGTTCTGAATCGTGAACGAGCCGGCTTGTAGCCCGCGGTCGGTGACCAAACTGGTGTGAAGGATGAAGAAAAACGGCGGCAGCACTAAATAGGCGAGGGCCGCGGTGGTGAGAAGGAACAGGATCTGAGCTGGATTTCGCATCGTCATATTCATAGCCAGGCCCTCGCGGTTTCAGGTCGCGCCTCGCCGCCTGCGGATTGGCGAAACGTTCAACTCAAGACGCGCTATGGTTTGCTATATATCAAAATCGCAGAGCAAGACAATTGCGAAACACGTTGGCCGCGAGGGCGGTAAGGGGTGGCGTGTGCGGGGACTCCTCTCACTTCACGCCCGGCATTACTTAGGCCCATGGGCCGATGAAAGGCTCGCCTGTGTAGGTGTCGGAAAGTGGTTCGAGCCGATCGGGCCAGTTGTTGGGGTCGACCTGGCGACGCAGCTCTTTCGGCCACGGTTTACCGTCCCAGCCGACCTGTTCCATAGAGTAGTACAATTCAAGGCAGTGGCCGTCGGGGTCGAAGGCGTAGGCCGCGTAATCGATTCCGGGATGCAGCTCCTGCGGTATAATATCGGTCTCGACGCGCACGCCGTGATCGCGCAAAAATCTCGCCGCAGCTTTCACCTGCTGGTAGTTGGCGAGTTGCAATCCGAAAGACAGACTCGACGTGGTCTCGCTCAGCCCGAGCTTCTTGCGCTATGACTTTGGAAAAATGCTCAGCGAGTGATGTTCGTTGTCGCAGCACAGAAACGCGCAGCGCTCGCCCTGTCATTGAACTTCTTCAATCAAGCTGAAGCCCAGCACTTCCATATGCCACCGTTTGAGGGCTTCACAGTCGTCGACAAAAAGCTTGACCGGCCCGATCCGGCGGATTTTAAAGGCCGATCGAGCGCGACGCCGCCGACGTTGTACTTTTTCTATCTATTGTATTTTGACTTTCCCGGTTGTAATCGATGCTGAACTTCAGCCGAAGGAAGAAAGCATGGCACAAACAGCTCAAGAAAAGTGGGATCTAGAGGCGGATGTTTTGGTGGTCGGGTCGGGGGCGGCGGGGCTGCCGGCCGCGATCAAAGCGGTGGAAGGCGGCGCGTCGGTCATCGTCGTCGAGGCGAATTACGATGTCGGCGGGCATGCGATTTTGAGCGGCGGGCATATGGCGCTCGGCGGCGGCACCAGCGCGCAGAAGAAATACCACATCCCCGATTCTCCGGATACGGTATTTTCCGACCTTACCGATTGGTCGATGGTTCAACCCAACGGCACGCCGGATTATCGCTACAACGACCGGGCAATCATGCGCGCCTTTGCCGACCACTGCGCGATCGCCTTCGAATTCCTGCTCGAGAACGGCGTGGTTTTCGAAGATAAGGCGCCGGACAACCATGGCGCGTCGACCACCGGCAACTCAGCGCCGCGGGAGAATCACGTGGTGTGGAAACAAGGCGCGGGTCTCGAAAGTCCCAACGCCGCCAACGGCACTCTGGTGATTCGGCCGCTGGAAGCGAGCGCACGCAAGAGAGGCGTCCAATTTTTGCTCAATTATAAAATGACCGACATCATCCGCGAGCCGTCGATAGATGGCTGCTCCGGTCATGTGATCGGCATTACGACGCAGTTCAATCCGCACATCATGCCCGGCTCGTCGGCGCCGCTGAAAAGCTTTCGCAGCGATGGCAACATCGATAGCACCAAGCCGACCATGTGGCTCCGTGCGCGCAAAGCGGTGATCGTTGCCACCGGCGGCAGCACAAGCCATTTGGAGTTTCGCCGCATGTTCGATCCGCGCTTGACGCCCGAGGTGCAAGTGGGCGGCGAGCCTTATAGCTACCAGGATGCCAGCGGAGAGCTGGCGGCGATGGCGATCGGCGCATCGCTCTGGGGCTTGCACCATCAAGCGCTGGAAAACGGCGCGACCATGCGCGCCCAGCGCGCCCTGGCGACTAAATACAATTACACGACTTGGAAAGTGGAAAGTCCAATTTTTCCGCAGGTCAAGGCCACCGGGTTCAACGTTAAAGACTGGCAGGATCTTATCCTCGTCAATCAGGTCGGCAGGCGATTTTATGACGAGACCAAGGGGGATCCGCCGCACGGCAACTCCGGGCATCAAATCACGCCCTACACGCCCAACGATTATCGCAACGCCGAGAAGCTTCTCTACAATCCGACGAAATACAATTTCGTCAACGCTGCCTTGGCGACGAACGAATACTCCGAGCCACCCGACTACGCCGCCGGCCCGCAATGGGCGATCTTCGACGCCGACGCCGTGGCACGGGAAGGCTGGAAAGTGGTGCCGCCCTACGTCGACACCGACGGATATTTTTTTAGCGCGAACACGATTCCGGAACTTGCGGCGGCGATCAAGAACGAGTATCAGGCCAAGCCGATGAAACGCGAAGTCTTGCAGGCGACCGTCGAGCGCTACAACTCGTTCGTCAACAAAGGGATCGACGAGGATTTCGGCAAACCTGCGCCCAAGTACAAGATCGAAAAGCCACCATTCTACGCCGCCTGGGGAACGGTCATCGTCCACGACACGCGCTCCGGTCTGCGCATCAATGGGCGCTGCCAAGTGATCGACATGAACGGGAAAGTCATTCCCGGTCTGTACTGTGCCGGCGAATCGGCGGGAGGCTTTAACCAACATGGCATGGGCCGCTGCGTTACTCAGGGCTATATCTGCGGCGTCAACGCCGCGGCGGAGCCACGACAAGACTGACTATGCGTCGGGCCAACTTCAGATCAGGAGCCGTACATGCCGCGCAATTAGATTCGCCTCGAATTTACCGGCAGAGCGTCCTTCGCGGGCGGGGTCTCCTTCGGGCCGAATTGGAACTACGGTCCCAACTTCGACCGCGGCATCACTACCGTGATTCCGCCAGCGGCGGCGCCGGGTGAAGAGTATCCCATCCAGGCGCCGCAGGAAGATGCCGACGGCAACGATTTTGGGCGGCGTGCGCTATCCCGATATGCAGGTGCCGGTGGCGACATACCTCGGCTGGGCGCTGCGAAAAGTCGGCTTTGCCGACGGCGGGCTGCTTTCCACCAACGGCTGCATCGTCACCTTCGCGCGCACCAAAGCGGAGTGCGAAGCGAAGGGCGATCCGTGCCTTTCCATCGAAGAGCGCTACCCAGTCACAAGGCCTCTATGGACGCCGTGAAACGGGCGGTGGATGGTTTGGCGCGCGAAGGATTTCTGCTGCCGGAAGACGCCGGTCGTTATTTAGAAGCCGTGCAGAGAAAGATCCTCTCGATCCGTCCGTGCCATTGGAGCCGCTTGTGACCGCCTGCCGCGAAGATTAGCTTGAGTTCGATTGACTTGTCACATCGCTCTGCGGCTGATTTCCTTCATTAGCTTTTCCCACCGCTCGAGCTCTTTCTCGTATTTTTCCGAGGCTACGCCATGGTCCGGGCGCCAGCGTCTAAAACCCAAGTTCTTCGCCGCGCTGCCGTATTGGAATTTTTCCAAAACCGCCTGACCTTCCGGACCGAGAAGAAAGTCCGCGAGCAGAAGCGCCGCGTGAGGATGGGGTGGTTGAGCCGCGATCGCAGCGCCGCCGACATTGGTCGGCACGATATCCATCGGCACCCACGCCACCGGCGCGCCTTTTGCGATGGCGTTTAAAGTGTGATTGCGAAATATCGCGGGGGAGGCGAGCACTTCACCCGCCGCGATCAAGTCGAGCAGCGCCGGCGGGATGATGGTATGCATGGCGATGCCCTGCACCTTGAGCTTCTTGACGAATTCAAGCCCCTTGGTTTTGATTATGGCGCCGATAACCTTATAAGTCGGGTCGCTCACCGACACGCCCATGCGGTTTTTGAGCGCGGGATGGAGCAGCCCTTCATAATTTTTCGGCACGGCATTCTTGGGGAGAAGCTTGGTGTTGTACGCAAAGCCGATGTAAGACTCGCGGGCGATGGCCCAGAAGTACAAGCCCCTTTCGCCTTTTTCTTTGGCGTCTTCCGGATAGTTCGCAAAATACGGCGAATGGTAAGGGCGCAAAAGAAAGCCTTC
>JBLMXG010000402.1:0-4700 GCA_050257635.1 Chloroflexota bacterium | reverse complement strand
ATTCATCGAGCAAGCCTTTGCTTACCGCGAAGCAACCGCCATAGCGGCCGACATCTTCACCCATCAGAAACACCCGCTCATCGCGCAGCAGTGCATCGCGGATCGCCGCGCGCATCGCTTCACGATAACTGATTTTGATTTTCTCTCCGGCCATTAAATTCAGCTTTATCCTTGACTTTGCACTGCTATCAATTTCATCGAAGCATTCGATCTCACCACGAAGATCACGAAGACCGCGAAGTTGAAGAGCACGAAGGTGTTTTTTATTGTAGTAGGGGGGCGAGTTTGAAACCCGCTCCCTACAGCAAATCCTTCGCGAGCTTCGTGTCCTTCGTGGTTAACGGATCTTTTCATTTGGTTCCGGCTGTGCCGCGCTGAGTCCTTTGGGCCTCCGCGGCATCAACGTCCGAATAAACAAACTTCGTCAGCTCCTCCACCGGTTCCCAGTGACCGCTTTCGGCAAACTCCACCGCCTGATCGATCTCGCGCGCGACATCCGCTTCGATCCGCGTCCATTCCTCATCTTGCCAGAAGCTTTCTCGCTTCAAGCGCTCGACGAAATTTCCAATCGGATCGCGCTTTTTCCATTCCTCGACTTCCTGTTTGTCGCGATAAAGCTCCGGGTCGTACATCGAGTGGGCGCGAAATCGGTAAGTGCGGTATTCGAGAAAATGCGGCCCACTGCCCGCGCGCACGGCGATCGCAGCACGCCGAGTCGCATCCTCGACCGCCAACACGTCCATGCCGTCCACCGGCCAGGCGGGAATCTCGAACGCCGCCGCCTTGAGACAAATATCGGTTTCCGACTCGGAGCGAGCCAGAGCCGTGCCCATGGCGTAAAGGTTATTCTCGCAGCAGAACAGCACCGGCAGCTTCCACAGGGCGGCGAGATTCATCGATTCGTGAAACTCGCCTTCCGCCACCGCGCCTTCACCGAAAAAACAGGCGGTGAGCTGTTGGCGCCCGGCAAGTTTATCTGCCAGCGCAAGACCGACGGCGAGCGGCAGGCCGCCGCCGACGATCGCATTGCCGCCGTAAAAGCGCGTCGCGGCATCGAACAGATGCATCGAGCCGCCGCGGCCGCGGCTGCAACCTTCGACCTTGCCATACATCTCGGCCAGGACTGCGTTGGACGACACCCCGCGCACCAGCGCGTGACCATGCTCGCGGTAGGTCGCCACGATGGCGTCTTCAGGCTGCAGAGCCTGCATGGCGCCCACCGCCACCGCTTCTTCGCCAATATAGAGATGAACGAAGCCGCGGATTTTGCTCGAGGTGTAGAGCTCCACGCATTTCTCCTCGAGGCGGCGGATGCGCAACATCTCTTTGAGCAAGTGCAAGGCGTGCTCGCGCTCGATCGTCGGCTGTTTACGTCGATTTCTTTGCACCATTGGATACTCTATGACCCGATTCGGATATTTCTCTCGCCAAGACGCAAGGGCGCCAAGTTCGGAAAAAGAATTTATCTCTTAAAACCTTTGCGTCTTAGCGCCTTTGCGAGAAACATTCTGATTCCGAACCTTCTTTCTATGCGCTCTTTGCGCCCCTTGTGGTTAATTCCTCTTCAGTCGTTTTCCAAAGTCGATAGATCTCCCTCGGGCAATCCCAATTCGCGCGCTTTGAGCAGCCGGCGCATGATTTTGCCGCTGCGCGTTTTCGGCACGCTGTCGCGGAACTCGATCTCGCGCGGCGCCACCGCAGGGCCCAATCGCGAGCGCGCGTGGCCGAGCAATTCCTTGCGCAGCGCTTCGCCGGGCGCAAATCCTCTTTTCAGCGAGACAAAAGCCTTCACCACTTCGCCGATTATCGGATCGGGAATACCGATGACGCCGGCCTCGGCGATCGCCGGATGCTCCATGAGCGCGCTCTCGACTTCGAACGGTCCGATCAGGTGGCCGGCCGATTTGATCACGTCATCGGAGCGGCCGATAAACCAGAAGTAGCCGTCGCCATCCTGTTTGGCGAGATCGCCGGTCAGGTACCAGCCGCCGGAAAAACATTTGCGGTAGCGCTCTTCCTCGTGCAGATAACCGCGAAACATCGAAGGCCATCCTGGCCGCAACGCAAGCTCGCCGACTTCTTCCGCCTTGAGCTCGACCACCGCCCCATCTTTTTGCCGCTGCACGATGGCCGCCTCGATGCCCGGCAGCGGCTTTCCCATCGAACCGGGGCGAATTTCCATGGCCAGATAATTGGCGATCATGATGCCGCCCGTCTCGGTCTGCCACCAGTTGTCATGGATCGGCAGACCAAACGCCTCCTGTCCCCACACCACCGCTTCGGGATTGAGCGGCTCGCCGACACTCGAAATGAAGCGCAGACTGCTGAGATCGTATTTGCGGATGATCTCAGTCCCAGCCTTCATCATCATGCGCACAGCCGTCGGCGCCGTATACCAGATTGTGACTCTCTGCTCCTGGATCGTGCGATACCAGCGCTCGGCGTCGAACTCCGCCTCATCGATGATGCTGCTGATGCCGTGGCTGAGCGGCGAGATAATGCCGTAGGAAGTGCCGGTGATCCAACCGGGGTCGGCGGTGCACCAAAAGACGTCGTCGGGATGAAAATCCAAAGCATATTTTCCGGTCAGGTGATGGGCGACCACCGCCTGGTGCACATGAACCGCGCCTTTGGGCTTTCCCGTCGTCCCGGAGGTGAAGTGGATCAGGGCCATGTCTTCGGGAGAGGTAGGCACGATCTCGAAATCGTCCGAAGCGCTTTTCATCGCCTGGTGAAAATCATGCGTTCCGCCGGGCGCGGAATTTCTCGCCTCCTGGATCACCAGGACATGCTTCAGCTGCGGTAGCAACGCCCGCAGCTCGGCGACCTTGCGCCGGGCGTACAGAGCATCGGTGGTCACCAGTACGCTGCCCTCGCCGATGGCGAGCCGTTGCTGAATCGGTTCGGGCCCGAAGGCGGAAAATAAGGGGCAGAACACGCTGCCGTTTTTCAAAGCGCCGAGCGCAGTGATGTAAAGTTCCGGGATGCGTCCGGCCAGGGCAAAGACCCGGTCGCCTTTGCCGACGCCAAATTCCCTCAGCACGTTGGCGAATCGGTTTGTCAGCCGGCTCAGCTCGCCGTAGGTAACATTGCGCGCTCCGCCCGACTTGCTCAGCCAGCGCAACGCGAGATGGTCGCGTCGTGTGCCTTGGGCATGACGATCGACGCACTCATAGGCAATATTGAGACCGCCGTTATCGGGCAGCTTGGTGAGCTCTGCGTCAGCCTTGGTCCAGGAGAATTGCGCGCAGGTGCGCGCGTAGTCGGCCAGATGCGGTGGGACTTTAAAGCTCCGCGGATCTTTCTGAATCTTTGCCAATGGCATAGCTCTGCTATCGCGCGCGCTCATCCGCTCGGCGCGAGGACTCCTTTTTCCATCAACACCTTGGTTTGGCGCTGCGCTCGCCCAATGATCTTTATGGCGGTTTCGATCAACTCGGATTTTGTCGGTGATCTTTGCGTCAGCCCCTGTTCGATCGCCTTCAATCCGACCGCCGCCGCTTCGCGCGGATACACTTCCGGATCATCCATGGTAGGCAAAATCCGCTCTTCGGAAAGTCCCCTGCCCTCGGCGCAGCGCGCCAGCTCTTCGGCTGCGGCGATACACATCTCGTCGGTAATCGCTTTTGCGCCGACATCGATGACGCCGCGAAAGATCGCCGGGAAGCCGAGCGAATTATTTACTTGGTTGGGAAAATCCGACCGCCCCGTGGCGACGATTCGGGCGCCCGCCTCTTTGGCTTCCCAAGGCCAGATCTCCGGCACCGGATTGGCGCATGCGAAAACGATGGCGTCCTTGGCCATCGCTGCGACCCATTCTGGTTTGATCACGCCCGGCCCGGACTTCGCGAGCGCGATGCAGACATCGGCCTCTTTCAGCGCTGCGGCGATGTCGCCGGTTTTTTGCTCAGGGTTGATTACTTCGCAGATCCGCCGCTTGAACTCGTTTCCCGCCAATCGGAGATCGTCGCGGTCGCGGTACAGGATGCCGCGCGTGTCTACCATCAACATGTTTTGCGGCGGAAAACCCGCCGCGATGAGAACGCGAGTCACAGCGATATTCGCCGCGCCCGCCCCGATCAAAGTGATACGGGCGGTCGCTTTGCTCCTTGCGGTAACTTTTAACGCCCCGATCAGACCGGCCAGCGTCACCGCCGCCGTGCCTTGTTGATCGTCGTGCCAAACCGGGATGGTCATTTCTTGGCGCAGCCGATCGAGAATATAAAAACACTTCGGCTTGGCGATATCCTCGAGGTTGATGCCGCCGAAGCTCGGCTCCAACCACTTGCACGCCTGAATGATCTCTTCGGGGTCTTTGGTGCCGAGACAGATCGGAAACGCATCGACCCCGCCTAAATATTTGAACAGCACCGCCTTGCCTTCCATGACCGGTAGCGCCGCGTGCGGCCCGATGTCGCCGAGGCCGAGCACGCGGGTGCCGTCGGAAACTACCGCGATGAAATTGGCTTTATTCGTATGGGCGAAGACGCGTTCCGGATGGGCGGCGATATCGCGGCATGGCGCCGCAACACCGGGCGAGTACCAGATGGAAAAGTCGGCGCTGCTTCGGATCGCGCACTTGGGCGTCACCTCAAGTTTGCCGCGGTAAAGCGGATGCAAACGCAAAGCTTCTTCCGCAGGCTTTTGCGCCTGGGCTAAGAGCTCGGCAACGTTGGGTTTCGAACTTGCCATGAACCGCC
>JBLMXG010000401.1:0-6582 GCA_050257635.1 Chloroflexota bacterium | reverse complement strand
TCGCCGCGGGCGATGTCGTCGATATGGCGCTGAGTGAGATAAGCGGAAGTCGCGCTGATGTTCCAGTGGTCTTTAAAAATCTCCCTTCGCTCGATTTAGTTCAAAGTTCCAGGTTCAAAGGTCCAACGTTGAGAGCGGCCAACTGGTCTTCACTCCGACCTTGAACTTTTGAACGTTGAACCTTGAACAGTTTTTCTCCGCGCGCCTAGGCGCGTCCCCACGCCTCCAAAAACCGCCGCGCGTCCTCGACCACCGGTTCGGTCACCGGCACGTAAGGGATCACCATCCGCGTCACGCCCGCCTCTTCGAAGGCTTTCATCTTCTCTTTGATCTCTCTGATGTCGCTCGCCGGCACCACCGGCAGCTTGTCCATATATTCGTCCGTGAGCGCGCCCATGGCGGCTTTGAAGCCGCCCTTTTGAAACGCTTCGTGGATTGCATTGACTTCTTTTTCGAAGCCCATGCCGCGCAGCATATCGCTATAGTGATCGGCGATATTGTAGAACGTCAGCACCTGGCGCAGCTTGGCCCGCGCTAAATTTTTGTCCGGATTGAGCGATACCCGCGACTTCGCGATGATCTCGATCTTGCTCGGATCGCGTCCAGCTTCGACAGCGCCCTCGCGCACCCTCGCGGCGATTTCTTTGACCTTCGCCGGCGTCGCCATATTGATGAACACGCCGTCGGAGATCTTGCCGACCAATTTAGTCATCTGCGGCCCGAGGCCGGCGAGATAAACCGGCAAGTTGGGATGGCTCGGCTTCCAGGAGAGCTGGAACCGCTTGCCGGTGTGATAGATTTCGCCTTCGTATTCGACGCGCTCGCCCGCCGCGACTTTGCGCACGATGTCGATATACTCGCGGGCTCTTTTCAAGGGGCGATCGAAGACGCCGCCATGCCAGCCCGCGATCGCCTTGTTGGCAACGCCGAGGCCGAGCAGCAGCCGCCCGCCGGAAAGATCTTGCAGCGTCGCCGACTGAATTCCCAGGGTTACGGGGCTGCGGCCGTAAATGTGGTAGATCGCCGTGCCGAGCTTGATCGTCTTGGTCCGGCTGGCCACTGCCGAGAGCATGACCATCGGGTCCGTGCTGTTGGACTCTCCCTTCCAGAACGCGCCGAAGCCGACCTGCTCGGCAAGAAACACCAACCCAGGCACATCCGCCGCCGGATAGTGCGCCGCCGAATTGATTTCAACGTCGTAAATCATCGTCGATTCCCTTCCAACTTTTGAACGATTGAACTTTGGAACGCTGAACGGAAAGTCATCGGTACACTAGCCAGTGGTCCACCCTATGTCAAACCGTGATCCCCTGGAGCTATCCGGCGATCGAGTCACGGCTGCGCCGGCTTGGCCTTCCGCGCCAGCGCGTCGAGCTCGCGTTTGAGCTTCTGCGTGTCGTCGATGAACTGATCGACGGAAACCGTCGGCAGCAGCTCCGCGTCGATCGGCTTTAAGACTCCGGAGAACTCCATGACGTTGGAAAACTTGCTGCGGCTGGCGAAATCCGAGACCGCGCTGACGCTAAGCACCGCTGCGCTGACCGCGAGCGCCGCCCACAAGCGGGAGTATCGACGCAAGCTCGAAGCATACGCGAGATGGCCGTAAACCAGCGCCGCGAGAATCAGCCCCGTGCCCAACAGATTGGCGATCCAGAGCGCGGGGATGATTGGAAAGAAAAACTCGAGCCACTCGGACACAAAAGTGAGAAGGTAGAAACCGGCAATGGCGCCGCACGCTACGGTCACATGCCGCGGGAAGTAAAAGTGATTGATCACGACGCGGCCGGCCAAAGACCATAGTCCCGACCAAACGAGCAGCATGGAAAAGGTCGCCAAGGGTTCGCTCACTACCTTTGCCATGGTCGCATGTTCGACGATGCCGAGGTAAGAGTCGAGGCAGAGCAGCAGAAAAATCACCGCCCCGGCCAAAGACGCTAGCATCGCGGCGGACCAAAACGAGCTTTCGCTCGCGCCGTCGCGGACGGTCGGTGCTAGAGGATGATCGACGCTGCAATAGCGCAAGCGCGAGTGACCGATGCGAAACTGCGTGCCGGAGTGAAGCTCCAAACTCGCCACCCGCTCATCCCCTCTGTCGGCACGCAAGCCATTGACGCTGTTCAAGTCGCGGACGATCAAACGCCCCTGCCCGTCCAGTTCTATTTCCACATGCACGGGACAGACGTAGGGGTCGTTGAGAATCACCTGATTGCTGTAGGCGCGGCCGATCTTGACTGGAAACGCGTCGATCTCAAGCCGTTCGACGACACCGCCTTTGGCGTCGAGAATTTCAAGATAGCCTAGCGGCGCCATTTGATGTTCTCCATGTAGCGCCGCGCCAGCAGTTGAATGTTTTCGAAACTAGCTCCAGAGAGGCTCAGCGTGGTTACCAAACCTACGTTTCGCGAGCCCAGGGTCGCCACCCTGAAAGCCGCATCGTAAAGACCGGGCAGTTTGACGTATTGCCGCGCGCACAGCACGCTCCTCATTTTGCCCGTCGCGGTGCGCACGTTGCGGGTCTGACAGCGAAACGGCGTGACCTCTTCCTCGTTGCCGAACATGGCCGCGTTGCCGGCCTGAAATTGACCCGAATAGAGTGTGTAAAACTGCGCCGGATTAAGCTCCACCGTAGAGAGCAGCTGATGATAGAAGCGGACGATGCCTGAGGACTGCTCGCTCGATACGAAGATATAATCGTCGGTCGAACAATCGTGCGTCACCACGGCGTAGGGCAGTTCCTTGCGCCGCAAGGCGTCGGCCCAGCAGCGAAAAAATTCCGCTGGCTTGGTCGGCAAGGCGTAGGGACCGAGATTGACGCTGGGCGTACCTCCCAAAAACAAGCCGGCGAGGTAGCGCGTCTGATTGGCGTGAATTTGCCGGCCGACCTCGGCGAGAAAACTGCTCGGTGCCGGGCTCCCCGCCTTCGCCGTCCTTTCAAGCAAGGCGAGCACGCGTTCGGCGGGCACTAGAAAACTGATCTGCTCTCCTTCTGTGGCGACGTTGACGCCGACGACTTTACCCGCCTGGGTCAGGGTGGGCCCGCCACTCATGCCCGGGTTGAGCGAGCCGGTGAAGTGCACCTTCGGATAGAGCGTATGTTTCAACAGGCCATTGTAGGTGCCCTCGACGATGGTCAAGCCGAGATCGCGCGGATGGCCGAGCGAATAAAGCCGCGTGCCCTGCGCCACCGGCGTAGACTGCAGCGTCAAATAGCCTTTGGCCGGGCGCGAGGTGCGCAGCACCGCGAGATCGTAGACGACGTCGACACCGAGGACCACGCCGGGACTCGTCTGCCCCGACGTATCGGTCACTTCGACGCGGTAACGATCCGGGGTGTGAATCAGTTTGGAAACCACATGGTAATTGGTCACGATGCGGCCGCCGGCACCGGCGTAAAACCCCGTGCCGACGGATGCCTTCGCCGCCGAGCCGGTTTCGACCACTTCGATCTTTACCACCTGTTCGGAATAGTGCTTGAAGATTTCCGGCGTCGTCGCGCTGATGGGCTGGGCTCGAAGCAAGGCTTGCGGCGACGCGACTAAGAAGAAAACCCAGCATGCAGTGCTAAAAATCGTTTTTGTCATATTCGAGGCGCCGTCGAGCCGAGCGGCATCGAAGTGAATGTTTCCTGTTTAAGGCCGGGTTCGAGTGACGCCGCGCGCTGCGAGATCGTCGATCGCGCTGCCGGAGTAACCGAGCTCGCCGAGAATTTTGTCGCTCTGCTCGCCCGCCAGCGGAGGCGGCGCGGAGAGTGCGCGAGCCACAGGGTCGAATTGCACCGGTCCGCCGACGAACTTGAGCTCTCCCGCCTGGGGATGTGCGATGGTTTCGATGAGGCTGAGATGCTTGACCTGCGGATCGTCGAGCACCTCGGCGACGCTGTAAAGCGCGACCGCGGGCACATCGTTCGCTTCAAGAATTTTCAGCCATTCATCGCGCGAGCGGGTCCGGAACGTCGGCGCCAGCGCTTGTTCCAGCGCTTCGTAGTTTTGCCGGCGCGCGTCACGGGTTTTGAAGCGGTCATCGGCAGCGATATCCATTCGCTCGGACGCTTTGAGCAGTGCGAGCCAGAATTTTTCCGGCACCGAGCAATGGATCGCGAGCGGCCGATTATCTTTGCAGACAAAAGCAAACGCATGAGCGTTTTTCACCCGCGCCATGCGGCTCGGCACATTGCCCGTGCGCCAATATCCGGCGGCGGTTTCGCCGATGAAGGACAGCGTGGACTGCAATAAAGAGGTTTCAACCCGGCATCCTTGGCCGCTATTGGTCCTGCCGAGCAGCGCGCCGAGGATGCCGTAAGCCGCGGAGAGTCCGGTCACGTAATCGGACACCGCCATGCCCATCACCTTCGGGTCATCGGGGTCACTCAGCAAGCTCAGCAATCCGCTCATCGCTTGCCCCAGAGTATCGAACCCGGGTCTTTCCGCATAGGGCCCGCTCTGGCCGAAAGCCGAAATCGAACAGTAGACGAGCTTCGGATTGGCGCCACGCACGGCGCCGTAGCCGATGCCGAGCCGCTCCGCCGTTCCGGGGCGGAAGTTTTCGATGAACACATCCGCCCTCTTGAGCAGCTTGAGACCAATCTCTCTGCCCTCCGCCGCTTTGAGATCGAGCATCAGACTTTCTTTGTTGCGATTGAGGTGAGCGAAGTTGAAACTGAAAAATGGATCGGGCGCAAAGTAGCGATAGGGATCGCCGTCGGGCGGCGACTCGATCTTGATCACTCGCGCGCCCAGATCGCCGAGCAGCGCCGCGGCATAGGGGCCGGTGACAAAGGTGGCACATTCAATCACCGTGAGATTTTCAAGAATTTTTACCGGCATGCATCAGATTCCGGCGCTAATCTTCCACGGATCAGCGCGGCTTGCAATGCGGGGGAAGACGATGACGAGCCGCGTGGACGCAATACTACAAGCAAGAAGGCTCAAATTTAGCGGCTGAGCGTTGACGTGACTGGGGTTGTGGGACTTTTGGGAACCGTGCTTTCGGCTAGCTGTGAGGTTACGCGATGACTCCGTCTGCCGCGAAGTTCACGATCTCAACGAATAAGCCTTGACCGGATTTTCGATCCCTTTTAATTGGTATGCGCAGCTTTCTGAGGCTGGGAAAAGGTCTGCCACCTGTTTATACACTTCGTCCGTAACCAGGATTTCCCCTGATTTCGCTGTTTCTTGAACGCGCGAGGCCAGATTGACCACAGGACCTATAATCGTAAAATCTTTGTACGCCGTTCCGACCTCTCCAATAGACGCAAGGCCCGTATGAATCCCGACACCCACACCAACCGGACATTCCTTGCCATCCCCGTTGACCACCATAAGTTTCTTTTTCTCCGCACATTTTCTCTGTAGCTCAGTCGCCGCTAAAACGGCCTGCCGCACATGGTCCTCACGCATGATAGGAAAATTAAAAATAGCGAGCACGGCATCGCCGATAAATTTATTGACGATCCCGTCTCTCTCCCACACTGCAGTGGCGCATTCGTCATAAAACTCATGCAACATGCCGACGACTTCCTCTGAATCTGTTCCTTGAGAAAGGTTCGTGTATCCACGCAAATCGGCAAAGAAGATTGTCGCCGGGATAACCAGCTGCTTCTTTCTTTTGACTTTGGTAAACATAGTTTCGCAGATGTTGCATAGATTTGGATTCATCCGACTTATCTTGATGCCAAGGAGTTTGAACGGAAGGGAGAATGGCCCGCGAATGGGTATCGGCATATGCATATGTTGCCAGCATCCCTTACAGATCATCGATTCTGAGAATGACATTTTGTGTGTCCCGTCGGTTTAAGGAAGTCGTTGCAATTGGCGCGGGCGCATATTGCACGAGCTTTCCGACTCCGTACTAGCCAAACCATCAAATTAATTCCCGACTTTCCCGCCAGGTGATCCGCGAACTCGCAGTCTGAGAAAGGCGACACCAGCGTTAAAATCCGTCAACAGCCGCGCCCTGTCAAACTCTTTTCCTAATAATCCTGATTTGGGCAGTATAGCCAGATACCGGCCCGCGAGCTATCAAGGCCGAACTAACGACGCCCATCTTAAGTATCGAATTGGGTATCGAACTAAGATAGCTTGACTGGCAATCATAGAGGCACATCCGATTGTTGATGGCTTCAGCGTATTGCATGCTGGAGATAGGCAAGAATGAAAAGGCGCTGACGATCGGTGAAGCTGGAAGCGCAACAAATCACCTTAATTACGATTGATGTTTCGAATGGCTTTGCGTAACTCCGCCGGATGAGGCCTTTGACAGAAATATCGATGCCGTTGCCTTCGGGATCGTGCGTGCGGAATTACCAAGGGAATCCGCCGCGGCCGCTCCGCGGCACAACGCTCGGGTATCGCGATTCGGAACAAAAGCGCGGCGGATTTCGACTCCCTTGGAATCGAGCCGCATGTGCGGCTGGTCACCGAGGCGCGACTAGAATCTCTTCGCGCGGAAAATAGTCCATGATCTCGGCGCCGTTCTTAGTCACCACCATCATGTTTTCCAAGCGCACACCGCCCACCCGATGCTCGCCCTCGCGGCATTCCACGGCGAGGGTCATGCCTTCTTCGAACACCTGCGGATGATCCA
>JBLMXG010000400.1:0-13288 GCA_050257635.1 Chloroflexota bacterium | reverse complement strand
CGGACCCGGCAATCAAAAGTGTCAGCGGCAAACGTTATCGCCGGCAAAAGCATCGCCGCGATGGCGAGCGCGCCGATCAAGTTTTTCATCGACCGACTCCTTTCTAGCGAGCGTACAGCGCCTTGATAAAGCCGCTGTCGTCCAGCGCTTTGACAAAGCGGTTGTCCATAAAATCCTGAGCTTTGACCGGCGGCGTCTGCGGGTTGCGCTGGCGGATAAAGTCGATCACCGCCTGCAAGCCGTTCTCGCTAACGTAAGGCACCCGCGGGATCACTCGGCCGACGTAGTAGTCGTAGCTGGCATTGAGAATTTCCTGGTCCGACGTGCGCATGTACTTGCTCAAGATTTTTAACGTTGCCTGCCGGTGCGCCTGGGCGTATTGAATCGCCGCGACGAAGCCTTTGGTGAACTTGCCGATCATTTCAGGATCGTCCTTGATCAACGCCCGCGTCGTGATCAACGAGGCCGCCTCGTAAGGGACATTGGCCCGCGACAGATCGATGAGCGAGTGAAACCCTAACTTTTGCGCCGCGACGTAGCCGCCGATAGTCACCACCGTGGCATCGGCGATGCCCTGGCTCATCGCCGATAGACGCTCCCGGTCCGTGCCCATGCTGATGATGTTGACCTCTTTCTCGTTGAGCCCGAGCTTTTGCACCGCCACACGCGCCGCCAAGTCCGAATCCGTTCCGGGACGGCTCACCGCGATCTTTTTCCCCTTGAGTTCGCTCGCGTTGCGAATCTCCTTGCGCGCGATCAGATAGAACAGCAATCCCGGCGTCGCCGTGGCGATGAGCACGGTATCGGCGCCGCCAAGCCTCGCCAGCACGGAAGAGCTCGCGCCGAACGCGCCGAAGTGGGCGTCCCGGGTGGCCAAGGCGTTGATCGCAATCGTGCTGCCGCGAAAGAAGACGACGTCGACGTCCACACCGTACTTGCGGTACAAGCCCGCGTCGCGGCCCACCCAGAAGGGCGTGAGGTTAGGACCCGTCGACCCGAAGGCAAGCACCGCGCGCTCGAACTTCTGGGCGTAAACCACATTCGGCGCTACAAACACGCCGAGCAACAATCCGATCGATAGCCATTTTCTTGCGCCCATAGTCGCTCCCCGTAATTGAATGTTAAATTTCTTCAGCCACGACTTTTAACCGAGAACCAAGAAACAAGTAACCGACCACCACCAGCACCACAACACCGGCGGCGATCGCAACGGGCGCGCTGGTCCATTCCGCGACAAAGCCCGCCTGCATACCGCCGAACTCGCGCAGACCGCCGCCGGTGAGCCCGTAAAAGCCGGACACCCGACCGCGGAACGATTCCTCGACCCGCAGCTGAATCGAAGTGTTGAGCAGCGTCTCGAAGATCGTGCTCAAGGCGCCGACCAGCACCAGAGCGCCGAACGCCAGGCGCGCATCGACGCTTACTGCAAAGGTGAACAAGCAGGCGGCGAAAGCGAGCAAGAGCGCCATCATGCGACCGCGCTTGGCCTCGACGCGACCGAGGCTGGCCAATGTGAACGACCCGAAGATGGTGCCCAAGCCGGGACCTGCGGAGATATATCCGAATCCCGACGCCCCCAGGCCCAAGACATCTTTGGCGAACACCGGCAGAAGCGTTACGTAGGACCGGCCGAAAATATTGAATATCGCGGACACGATCAGAAAGGTCATAATGGCGTTTTCGCCACGCACATAATTGAAGGCGTCGCGCAGGCTTTGGATCACGCCGGTCCTGCCTTTGCTCAGGTCGAGCTGCGGCACATTCATCCGCAAGAGAGCGGCGATGACGGCGAGGTAACTGACCGCATTGACGTAGAAGCAGCCATCGACACCGATGCGCGCGACCGACACGCCCACCAGGCTCGGACCGAGCAGGCCCGCGCCGTTCCAGGTCACCGCGTTGAGCGCCAGCGCGTTGACCAGATCCTCGCGTCTGACCAGCTGGGGAAGCAGCGCCTGGCGCACCGGCTGTTCGAATGCCCAGGTCGTCGACGTGATCGCGCCGAGCACGAAGATATGCCAGACTTGAATGCTGTGCGTCGTCACCAAAACCGCCAGGCCGAGGGCGGTCAGCGCCGAGACGACTTGAATCCCGAGGATCACCTTGCGCCGGTCGATGCGGTCGGACATGATGCCGCCGAGAATGAAAAAGCTCAGCAGCATCACCATGCGCAAGGAGCTGAACAGACCGAGATAGAACGGCGACGAGGTCAGATCGAATAACAGCCAGCCCTGGGCGATGCTCTGCATCCAGGAGCCGACGTTGGACACGAAGTAACTCGACCAAAACCAAAAATAATCGGGATAGCTAAGAGCGCGAAACGCGCCGGTTTTCTGGAGTGGTTTCAAGCCGAGATCCGTTCCTGCGACACCTTCGAGGTTGGATTGGAAACCATGGCCAATCCTGCTCGTGCCGTCGGATTTGCGGTCGGCTTTACGTATCCGCGGATTACGCAGTTAAAAATCGTTATCATCGCAAGATGCCCTTTCCTTTCAGAAATTCCCGCGCTACGTCCTTCGCCGCGCGCTTTTCGCCGTCGACAGCGTAATTGAGCCGGCGCATTTCATCCACCGTCAGGATGCCGCCGAGCTGCGCCAGCGTCGCGCGCAGGATCGGATATTTTTCCAGCGTCTCTCGGCGTACGACGGGAACAGCGTCATAGGGCGGGAAGTAATGCCGGTCGTCTTGCAATTGCACCAAGCCGTAGCGGGCGATCAAACCGTCAGTGGAATTGCCGGCGATCAAGTCCACCTGGCCTTCGGCGAGCGCCCGATAGGTGAGCGATAAATCCATCTCGCGGGTCTCCTCGAAGTGCAGCCCGTAGGCGCGCGCGAAGCCTGGATAACCGTCGGCCCGGGACATGAAGTCCTGGCCGAAGCCGGCCCGCCACTGAGCAGACACTTTCGATGCATCGGTCACGGTTTTGAGTCCCAGACGGCGCGCATCGTTGCCGCGCACGAGGATCGCGAAGGTATTGTTAAAGCCAAGTGGCTCGGTCCATACAAGATTGAACTTCTTCGCATACTTCGCCTTGACGCGGCGGTAAACCTCCTGCGGGTCAGTCAACGGCTTGTCTTTCAGGATCGCCAAGAGCGCCGTCCCCGTGTACTCGACATAGAGATCGATTTCGCCGGCCAACAGCGCCTCGTGGGCCAGATTGCCGCCCAAATCGAAGCGCCGTTCGACCGATAACCCGGTCTTCGCTTCGATGGCCTGGGCGAGAATCTCGCCGAGGATCCCCTGCTCGGTAAAATCCTTGGAGCCGACGGCGATCCTACCCGGGCTTTTGCCGGCGACATAATAAGCGATTCCCGCGCAAATCATCAGCGCGACGACGATCCAGCCGATAAGCTTTCTGGTTTTCCCTCTGACCGCCACGCCGCCGACTTGTATGGCGCGCTCGATGTAACCGAGCGCCAGATCGGCGCCCAGCGCGATCAGCGCGGCCGGCAAAGCGCCGGCCAAGATCAGCAGATTGTCGTTGGCCCTCAGGCCGCGGAAAATATAGCGCCCCAGGCCGCCGGCATCGATAGCGGCGGCGATGGTCGCGGTGCCGACGCAGATGACCGTCGCCACGCGCACGCCGGCAATGATCACTCCGAGGGCGAGCGGCAGCTCCACCTGAAACAGCAGCTGGCGGTCGGTCATGCCCATGCCCCGCCCGGCGTCGCGAATCGCCGGATCGACCGCATTGATACCGGTGAAGGTATTGCGAATGATCGGCAGCAGCGCGTAGAGCACGAGTGCGACGATGGCGGTGCGCGCGCCGATGCCCCCGAGAATTTTCACGTCGAAGAGATAAATATTGAGCGGAATCAAAAAGCCGAACAGCGCCAGGCTCGGCACAGTTTGCATGATGTTGGCGAAGCCGAGCACCGGCTTGCTCAGCCCCGGCTTGCGCGTCAATAGAATGCCCAAGGGAACGCCGATGAGAATGGCGAGCCCGGTGGAAACCGCGACTAGAAATAAATGCTCTAAGGTGAGCTGGAAAAGCTCGGCGCCGTGGCCCGACACAAACTCAGTCGCGGTCACGCCGGGCTCCCGGCGGTGTGGCTATTGTTGAAACAGTCTGCGAAAGCGCGTGCTTCAGGGTGCTCGGATCGCAGCAGTTCCTCCGGCGCACCGACCAGCACCATTTCTCCGTCTTTGAGCAGCCCGATTCGACTGCCGAGAAAAAAAGCCTCGGCGATGTCGTGGGTAACGAAGACCATAGTTTTGCCGAGCTCCCGCTGCAGCGACTTGAACTCACGCTGAATCTCTCGGCGCGTGATCGGGTCGAGGGCGCCAAACGGCTCGTCAAGGAGGATGATCGGCGGGTCGGCGGCCAATGCTCGCGCCACGCCGATGCGTTGACGCTGCCCCCCAGACAGCTCGCGCGGATAACGCGCCGCGAAACGCTCGGCATCGAGACCGACGAGTTGGAGCAATGCGCGCGCCCGCGTCCGGATGCGCTCCGGCGCCCAGCCTTCCAAGCGCGGCACTACACCGATATTTTCTTCCACAGTCCAGTGCGGAAATAGACCGATCTCTTGAATCACGTAGCCGATGCGGCGGCGCAGCCGGATCGGATCCCAATCTCGCGTCGACTTTCCTTCGACCCGAACTTCCCCGGCAGTCGGATCGAGCAACCGATTGACGAGCTTCATGGTCGTCGTCTTGCCCGAGCCGCTGCGGCCGAGCAGCACCAGCGTCTCCCCGGCTTGAACCTGCAGATTCAAGTCCGCCAGCAGGGTTTTGCCCTCCGGCAAAGCGTAGCTGACGTCGCGAAACTCGATTACGGTTTGGCTTTCGCTCATCGAAAATTTTCCGTTCGCACAGGTCGCATCATCGGTCTTTTTCTTTTATAGTCTCTGGGTCCATGAAACAAGAAACGCTTGCAAGCATTCTGCGCGCCGATGCGCGCGATCGTTGGCGCGAACGGGAGCCAAACATTTGGTCGGCCACCGGGGCCGATCCGGAGTCGATTCCAACCCAGTCGATTCTCACCACGCTTTGGGATCAGCCGCGCTGGCTCGAAGCCTATCATCTCTACGACCAGCGCGGGTCGGAGCTTTTCGAGCGAATTTGCGAGTTGCCCGAGTACTATCTCACGCGCACGGAGGACGCGATCCTCGAAGCCCACGCGCGCGATATCATCGCGCGCGCGCCGGTGCGCTGCATCGCCGAACTGGGCGCCGGTTACAGCACTAAAACGGTCCACTTGCTGACCGAACAACTGCGCCAGCGGGGTCCGAGCATCTTCGCTCCGATCGACGTGAGCAGCGCCGGCTTGCGCGTCTCCCGCGACGCGATCCGCGCCGATCTTCCCGAAATCGCGTTTCACGGCCTGCACGCCCGCTACGAGGAAGGCTTCGGCGCTATCGACAAAAGCTTGCCGACTTTGTTCGTGTTTCTCGGCAGCACCATCGGCAACTTCAACCACACCGACTTTCCGCGCTTCTTCCGCGCCTTGTCATCCGCCATGGGGCCCGACGATTTTCTCTTGCTTGGCGCCGACCGGGTCAAACCGACAAAAATTCTCGAAGCTGCCTATAACGACACCCAAGGCGTCACCGCGGAGTTCATTCTCAACGTCTTCGATCACATCAATCGATTGTTGCGGAGCAACTTCGCACGCGTCGCAATGCGCTATCATTCCTGGTTCAATCCGGAGTGGCAACAGATCGAAATGTACGCGGTGGCCACGGAAACACAGGATATCCGCTTCCCCACTCTCGACAGCGGTTTTCAGTGGCAGAAGGACGAAAAGATTCTCGTCGAGATCAGTCGTAAATTCGACGCCGAGCGCTTGCGAGAGCAGATGCGTTTCTTCGGCCTAGTCCCGGTCGATCACTTCACCGACCCCCGGGAATGGTATTCGGTTCTGTTGTTCAAGAAGCAAACCTAAAACGGCCGCAGCCGCACCGCCGGCGCCCCCTGAGGCAAATCCTGCAATGCGATGGGTCCGCAGAGCTGACGCCAGGCTGCGGAAAAGTAACCGCCGTGAAATTTTCCCCCTTCCGCCTCGAACGCTTCCGGCAGGTCGGTCCAAGGTATCGCCGGGTTGATATGATGGACGCCGTGCAGATTGAAATTCAGCAAGAGCTTGTTCAACGGCCGCGCCAGCCGAAGATTTTTCGCGTAGAAGATATTCCCGACCGGCGTGGCGTAGTGGTACACGTTGTCGAGAAAAGAGATCAAGAATCCCCGCGCCAGCAAAACACCGACGAGCAGCGGCCAGCGTTTGCCGTAGCACAAGAAAGCCAAAGTCAGCCACAGATAGGTCAGCAAGCCGTCGAATCGGATTTCGCGCAGCGACTCGGCGCCGAGCCAGCTCTGCATTAGTAGACTGCTCAAGCCCCCGGCGGGAATGAAGCGCCGCTGAAACCAGACCAGCCAACGCCGCGGCAAGAAAAAAAACATTGGGCTCAAAAGTTCCACCAGGTAAAGCCCCAAAAAAATCTGAAAGTAGTAGCCCGGCGCCGCGCGCGGCTTGGTGCTCTTGTCGCGGTCGTAATACTCCGTGCCTTCGATCGGCAGGCGGTTGAGTTTATGGTGCAGTAAGTGGCTCATTCGTAAAATCCGAAACGGCGCGCCGAACAGCACCGACAAAAGACGCCCGAAGAATGCGTTGACGTTGCGGCGCGGCTGAAACATATCGTGGATCGCCTCGTGTAGGAGGCTCCAAAAGGGATTGGTCAATAGCGCCAGCGGCACCAGTGTCCAGGCCCAGGCCGAGTTCACCGGCAAGAGCTGGGACGGCAAGAGGATGAATTGATAGAGATTGACCGCGACGTAGAACAACGCCAGCGTCAAATTGAGCGCCGCCGGGATGCCCCGACCCCGGTTGGCGTAGGTGATCGCTTCCTGGCCGGCGCTCAAAATTCCCCCCCCCAGCTCCGGAGCAGCAACCAGACGCTTAAAAGCACGAGGATGCCACACACGGCTATCACCGCACCTGAGACACGATGAACCCAGAAAAGAAAACGGAGACTAAATCTATCACGAAACGTGGTCAGACCGACAAAGAGACCGACCCACCAGGCTGCAGAGCCCGTGAAGACCCCCAAAGTTATCGTCGCCGCCGCAATGTAGTGACCATGCAGGCTGGGCACATGCCAGCCGGCGTAGATGGCAACGAAGGAGAGGATCGTCACGGGGTTGGAGAAGGTCAGCAAAAAGGTCGTGGCGTAGGCGCCCAGAAGACCGTTGATGTTTTTGATCGGTGCCGCGATAATCGGCTCAGTGCGATAAATTTTGTACCCGATAAAACAAAGAAACAAACCACCGATCAGTCGCAGCAGCAGTTGATGAGTGACGAGGAATCCGGAGACCAGCGTAATGCCTAGGGCGGCGATCCCGGCGGCCAGCGCGTCTGCCGTGGCCACGCCCAAGCCGGAAAATAATCCGCAGGTCGGCCCTAACATCAAGGCACGATTGATGCAGAGCAGGCCCAGCGGTCCCACCGGCACCGCCACCACCATTCCCATCACCACGCCTTCCAACAAGAGGTATATCGACATGAGAACCGAAACCGTGGAGATTCAACGCGCGCAGCGAAAGCTGATGTTGTGATGTCCGCTGTGGGGATTGCGCGACACATGGCGTCCTCGCTGGGTCGTAGACAATTCATCGGGCCGCGCGTCGTGACCGCCTCCCCTTGTGCCCCGCACCTGCCCTGCTGTCAAGACTTCGCGCCCGTCGTTGGCATCGTACGGATAAGGCTTGTACGCGCTGCTGATCCACTCCCACCCGTTGCCGGCCGCGTCGAGCATCCCATAAGGACTGGCGCCGTGCGCAAAGATCCCCACATCGCGCAATTCGTTCCAGCCGGCGCCGAAGTGCGCGCGAGTGCGGTCCGGCGGTTCGTTGCCCCAAGGAAATTTTCTGCCATCGGTTCCACGAGCCGCTTTTTCCCACTTTGCCTCCGTCGGCAACCGTTTGCCCGCCCAGTTGCAGTAAGCCAGCGCGCCCGGCCAAGACACCTCGACGACGGGATGATTTTCGTGGCCGTTGTCTGCCCGCCATTGGCCGTCGTGCCGGTGGATGCGCGCATCGTTATCGTCCCTGTCATAATAATTTTCCCCGCGCGCGCCGAGCACGCCGACGGCGTTCAGAAACGCAGCAAACTGCACGTTGGTCACTTTGGTACGATCGATAAAAAATTCAGCCAGATTGACTCGGTGCTGCGGCTTCTCGTCTTCCAGGCCGTCGTCGCTGCCCATGAGAAACGGTCCGGCGGGAACGCGCACCATGCCGCGCGGCGCGCCGGTCTGGGATTCAGCCGCCGCATACGCCGGCCACGCGCACAACGATGACAGCAGCACGGCAATTCCCCACAGAAAAGACAAAATCATGCTGACACCGCTCGCTCGATCCTACGCAACCAGGACCGCCTTGGCAAGCAATTCTTACGCTGAATTCGGCAACAAAAGGTGATCGGTGGAGAAGAGCGCGCTGAGCCAGTGAGGGATGAAGCGTAACGTCTGATTATCGCCAAAAGTAAAGGGCCCCATCGCGAGCTTTCTCTCAAGGGTCATGGTGGCGATTCAATTCACGGAACCGGCACGCGCATTCCGCATGCAGGGCGAAAAGCAATAATCCACCCTTTGACTTGTTTCTTAAACGACTTGAATGGAGCGCGGGTCGACAGTCTGATCACGCACGGCCTATTTTCCCGCTGATCCTGAGCACGGCAATGGATTGAACGGCTTGAACAAAGCAATGCGCTTGAGCGTTTAGAACGACCTGAATCACGTGCCTGAGGAAGCAGCCCAGCCCCGGGCACCCGCTCGCAGCCGTGCTTCTACATGCTTAGGTTCACGCTCGTGTCCACGAGATCGGTCGCGCACGGGCCGGTTTCGAGGAAGCCCCAGCTCTTCATCCAGTCGTAGGTGCGCTGGAGCTCATCCGCAGGGATCGGCGCCGGATCGACCAGATAGAGGCGGCTCTCGCGCAGATCGTCGATGGTGAGCTGACTGATCTGCGCATCTTTATCGCGATAGTAGTCGATGAAGTAGTGCAGATAGGCGCGCTTGTTCGCCATGATGCGGCGCACCGCCTCGCGGATCGCGCGGTTGAAGGCGGCGTAAGTTTCGTTGTCCACACGATCGGACGCGACGTCGGTGCCGTGGTGGAAAGCCGAGATGACGACGCGACAGCCCATCTTTTCGGCCAACGAAATATACGGTTCGGTCAGCGTCGTCGCTTCGATGGTCTTATCCATGAGCATCTTGAAACGGTAATTGGAGCCGTTCGGCACGCGGCCGATCTTGATCAGCTCGCGCGGCACGAAGCCTTCGAGCATCTGCAGGCAGAGATAGTGCGTACCGCTGTACATGGGGACGCCGATCTGCACGTTGGCAAATTGCTGAGGCACTTGCACCGGCGAATCTGCGCGCACGACGATCCCGGCAAAGTTCACCATGGAACGCCGGCCCATCTGCCGGCTCCCGACCTTGGTGGTTTCCACGCGCGAAAAATTGCCCCACTCGCAAGCATTGTAGAGGTCGGCCTGGCCCTGCTCCATCATCTTGCCGTGGCTCGTGTAGCGCGAGGCGTCCTTATGATCCGTGATGTGCAGCTGCGGACTTTTATCGACGCCCTTCTCCCGGTCCATCCATTCGATCTGGATGCCTTCCCTCTCGAACAGACCCTCGTCATAGGCCACCAGCTCGGCCAAACCCTGGAACGGCGCAGTGGTTTCCAATCGCAGCGTTTTCATAGAATCCTCCTCAAGCACATCGGGTAACTTATCCTGTATTACAATGCCATTCAAATTTCTGTCAAACACCCTTGCGGATTGGGTAGGGAGGACATGCGCCGCTCATGCGACGGAGCAACACAGTGGCTTCGGTTTCTTGCCACCCTTTGTCGGCGCTCAAATGCCGATCACGACCGTGCTTGGGGCGGTTGACCAGATTATTGTGTCGGTTCCCGACCTCGGTTGCTAAGTCTTAGGGGCACGGGTCTTTCCCGAGCGAAACGCATTTGTATCATCGCGAATTCCTCGATCCGATCCTTCGAGTGATGTCTCTGGCAATCCCCTCTTGGCTGCGGATTAACTCCCGGGCGAGATCACGATCAATCATAGATTCGAGCTTGGACATTTTGACGATTGCCTCGAACTGCTGTTGGACGCTCGGTTGCCTTTTATAAATGTCGGGATGGACTTCCAAAAAGACTCGATCGTCGACTCTGGTGATCAGGAGCCGCCGATAGACCAGGCTGCCGGCGGTTCCTACCGCTACGTCGTCGAAGAGTTGGGCGACATCGTCGTTGTGCGCGAGAATACAACCGTAGCCGCGAAATTGATAAATATTGGCCGGGTCATTGGTGCCATGAATACCGTAGCCGGGGATGCTCAGGCCCATCCAGCGGATTCCTAACTCATTATCCGGCCCGGGAGGGACGCAAGTCCTGACGACTTGGCCCTCGCGGCGCATTTCCTCTTGAATTGACTGGGGAACGTACCAGGTGGGATTCTCCACTTTCGCGACAATCTTGAACGGACCCGTCGGCGTGGGCCGATCAGGTCTCCCTAGGCCCACTGGGAAATGACGGATCAGGCGGCCATCGCGAAAATAGAATAGCATACGCTGTGGAATATTGATCATGATCCCATCGCCGAGACCATTCACAACGATGTGGCGATTGTCGACGACAAGCGGTTGACCGATGTTTAGCAGCGCGCTTGGCGAGAGATTATTGTGTGCCGTGAGCAAGTCGACACTTACGCCGAACCTGGCACCGATGCCCGCGAGTGAATCATCTTCCCCCACCGTGTACGTAAACTCCTGCCCGACAATCTGCTCGGATAATGGCGCGACGGCCTGGCCCCTCGCGGGGCCGTTCCAGCAAACTAAGAAAAGAAGCGCCACAATCTGGCTGCTGAGACGAATATTCTTTCGCCGGACTCTCGCGCCAAGCACGTGATTGACTCCCGCAACGGTGCAAAGCGGAGCGATCAGCTTTCCTTTGAGTCGCGGATCCGCGGCGCAATCCCGAGTTGGCTGGGCTCCTGTAGATGCGATGATCATTTGAGAGTTCGGGTGACGCACGTGAGGGTTAAAGAGAGCTTCTTCGGCGTAAATTCGCGGACAACGGGCCATCGTCCCTCTCTATTAGAACTTAGCGGCCTTGGGCGAGTCCGATATGGCTAAGCTGAGCCTACCAGTCGTGTATCGGTGAAATATTGGCCATGGAAATCCGGAAGGCGACCTGATGTCTCGCCCCGCAAACGATCTCTGTCAAAAATAAGGACTCTAGCTGGAGCTGGGCTCAATACCAGGGTCATGCTTACCTGATAACTCGATCCGCCCGTCCGAGCACGCTCAGCGGGATCGTGAAGCGAATTTTCTTGGCAGTTATGAGATTGATAATAATTTCGAAATGATTCGGCTCTTCCACCGGCAGGTCGGCAGGTTGAGCGCCTTTGAGGATCTTGTCAATATAAGTGGCGGCGCGCCGATATAAATCGGCCAAATTCGCGCCGTAGGAAATCAGGCCGCCGGCGTCGACAAACTGACCGTCCTCGGTCATCGACGCCAAGCGATTTCTGATCGCTAAATCAAAGACTTGTTCCGCGTACTGACTTATGAGCGGATTTCTGACGACGATCAGCGCTTCCACACGCCCCAACTTCGCACCTTCGAAGGCTTTCTCGAAATCCGGTTTGGGTCCACGGACTTCAAGCGATCGCATTGCGAGCTTAAATGCGCGCGCTGCGGCCTGATATTTCTTAAAAGCGATCGCAGGTCCCGGCCCGTCCGCGTCCCAAAGGACACCGATTCGCGATACCTTCGGCAATAATTCTCTCAACAGCTCGACGCGTTTTGCGCTCAGCTCGCGATTGACGCTGGTCAGGCCGGTAATATTGCCGCCCGGATGCGTGAAACTCTTTACGTATCCGGCCTCAACCGGATCAATAGAGCTCATCATTACGATTGGAATGGCGCCGGTCGCTTTCCTGGCAGCCTGAATCGCCACATTGTTCGGCGCGATGATCAGAGCGACTTTTTGTTGCACAAAATCATTGACGATCTCGGAAATACGGTCCAATCTGCCCTCTGCATAGCGCCGTTCGATCGAGATATTTTTACCCTCAACGTAACCGAGATCACGCAATTCTGACCTGAGCACATCGAATGATGAGGTAGAAAGGGTGTCCGCGGCAACTACAAACCCGATCGTGGGCATCGCCCTCGCCGGCTGCTGGGCGCCGGCGGAATTGCAGCAAGCGAGGAAAACAGTCGTGAGCCAAATGATCTGCCTTTTCATAGTTGTCATCTTTTCAGTGCAACAAATATGTCACAAACAGGAGCGGATGAAAATCAAAGAGCAAGATCAGCGTGAGGGGTCGTGATTCTTAAAGATTCACCCGCGGCTTTGGTTGCCGCGTCAGTGATGAGCATCATCGCGAACATCCAATTCAGTACGGCGATCGTCTGGGGTGCGCTCGCGGACTGCATGGATAACGGTATTCTCAATATGGCCAAATGCGCGTTGCAAGGCACCGGCCTATTGTTGGCGCTGTCGCTGCCCGGGCTGGCGCCGCTTTATGTCGGTTTTTTATCTACGGCATCGGCATGGGCGGGACAGCGATATTAGCGGAAACCATTTGAGCCGATGTTTTCGGCCGCATCTCGCTCGGAAAAATCCGCGGCATGGGCTCGCTGGTGACCAGCCTGTTCTCGGCGGGCGGCCCACCGTTTTACGGCTTGCTCTTTGACTACACGGAAAGTTACTACCTGTCCTTTAACATCTTCATCGGCATGCTATTCACCTCGGCCGTGATCAGTCTGTTCCTGCGACCACCGACGAAATGAGCGAGACCCTGGGGTTCGGGCTGGACAAGTAAACTAATCGCTTCAGCGGCGCGACTGTTCGCGCAAGCTAAACATGATCCTCCAACCTTCTTCGAATCAAATAAACAACGAGCTAATCGTAGGGCCGTGCGACGACGCCATCGCTTTCTTTAACCATTGACGCTAATAGTGATGGTAAGAATTGACGGACAAGCCGGGAGTATGAACTATGGTGACTAGATTTACCGGAGGCTGCCTTTGCAGTCGGGTCCGCTACGAATGTTTCGCTGATCCTCTTTTTATGGGTAATTGCCACTGTCGCGATTGCCAAAAGGCAAGCGGCGGCGGGTATGAGCCCGACATCGGACTGCCGGCCGCAGCATTGAAAATCACGGGGCCGGTCAAGTATTACGACTGTAAAGCAGACAGTGGTAATACGTTGAGCCGGGGTTTTTGCCCGGAGTGCGGTGCGAGTTTGTTTGGAAAGACGAGCGCAGTGCCGG
>JBLMXG010000399.1:0-33539 GCA_050257635.1 Chloroflexota bacterium | reverse complement strand
TGACTCGTTAACGTGTGAATAATCCCTCGATTCCTTTTCCGGTGACTTCCTTCGCTGACTCTTTGCGAGCCCGCTCAATGACGCCGGCTGAGTCGTGCGCAAGTTTCGCCATATCAATAGTCGTGAGCTTGCCGTTGCACTTGAGGAAACGGCCTCGCGCAGTAGCCGCAACTAACAGTATGCCGGAACCGTTTCTCAATTCGCTTCAAGCGCTCAAGTTCGAAATTGAAAACGAGCGGCCAATAAATTGTGTCTTTGCGTCGTGATCGCGAAATCCCCGCGAACGCAAACATCGTTTGCCGTTTAAGCGTTCTGCCGCCGGATGAACGCGGTGACGGTGTCCATAAACCGCATGGTTTCCGGCTTGTCGGGCGAAGGCACCATGCGATGCTCCGGTAGACCTACGAAGGTGTGCACTTCTATCGCTCCGCCCCGTTTTTTATAGGACGCGATGAAGCGCTGCTGCATTTCCAGCGGATGGTTTTTATCGTTCTCCTTCAGTAGCATAAGTATCGACGGCAGCTCGATTCGCTCATTCCCATCGACAATCGTCTGCGGACTGCCCTCGGCCATCGCTTCTTCGGTGCGCCAATAGTCAATATGTGCCTTGATATGTTCTTGGCGGCTTAATTCTTTGGCGAAGCGGAAGCGATACAGCGGGCATATTACCGGCCAGGCCGCGATCACGTAAGAGAGACTGGCATCGATCTCTGGGTGGTTTACTAACGGCAGAGCGGAATAAGCCGAATCGCGCGGCCGCAACGCGCTCAGCACCACTTGGTGGCCGCCGCTGGAGTTGCCGAACGCGCCGACAGCGGTTGTCCCTTTGAACTCACACGCCTGGACTTTGAGCCACCGAACCGCCAGATTCACGTCGCAAATGGAAGCGGGATAGCCCGCCTCCGGTGGTTGGCGAAAATCGAGCGCGGCCACAAGGATACCCTTGGCTGCCAACGCTTGGTCGATACCGGCGTTATTCAGCCGATCGCCGTTATGCCACGCGCCGCCATGCACATCGACGATCGTCGGGAATGGCCCCGGTCCTTTGGGTTGATAGATCCGAGCGAGCCAAGACTTGCCGCCTAGGCGCTGATACTCGACATCCCGCACGTCTACGTCGTATTGGTCGTTCTCCATGCCGGCAATCTATAGCCGCATGGGCTTGCTTCGCAAGTCCAAAAAGTGCAGCAAAATAAACGTGGACGATCTTGGTTGTAAGCGCGTGCCAACTCTGAGATATCATCGGGCCGCCACCCAAGACTTATGGAGGCGAAAAAGCACCGGCCGGTAGTGCGGGAGATGTTTTGAGCGAGCGGGCGAATTTCATGGAATCTGATTTGGATCGATCGTTCCGATGAGCAACGCGAAGACTAATATCCTCGATTGGGGAAAGATATATCAGGACTCGCTGACGACGGAAATTCTCCGCAGCGAACGGCGGCGAGTCACGATCCTGGGGGGGCTCTTCGCTTTTGCCGCTTGCATCTATAGCATTTTTTCGTTCGTTCCAGGGCTTCTCGATTCAGCGCAACGAGGCCGCTTGCAAGACCACTGGCCTTGGATGATCTCGCTCTACGGATTCGTGATTGGCTACGAATGGGCGCTGCACCGGGGCATGGGCTGGCTGATCGAGCACCGACGCCAGCCCCACGTCGTTTTTCGGTTCTTGAACGCATTCCTGGAGACATCGATTCCCACCGTCATGTTGTTCATGGCGGTCTCCTTCATGGGTCCGCGAGACGCGCTGGGCTCGCCTGCGTTTCTGCTCTACTTCTTTTTTATCTTGCTCTCGATTCTTCAATTGGATGCGCGCCTGTGCCTCTTCACCGGCCTGGTCGCTGCGACAGAGCATTTCTTTTTTGCCTATATACTAGTCGGCACACTGGAACCTGAGTCGCCCGGCGAGATTTGGCGCTCGCCGATTTTTCATTTTAACCGCTCTCTCATCCTATTGGTGGCCGGCCTCGTCGCGAGCCTGCTGGCGCAACAAATCAAGCGCCAAGTCGCAGCGTCGCTGCGCACGGTTCAAGAACGGGATCGGGCGGTGCGGATATTCGGCCAATACGTTTCGCCGCAAATCGCTGAAAAATTGCTCCAACAACCGGTCGAGCTCTGTGGCGAATTACGCAACGTCTGCGTGATGTTTCTTGATATTCGCGACTTCAGCGTCTACGCGGCCAATGCCAGGCCAAAGACCGTGATGGATTATCTGAATACGCTGTTCGACTTTATGATCGACGTCGTCAATGAGCATCAGGGAATTGTCAATAAATTTCTCGGCGACGGCTTCATGGCGGTCTTCGGCGCCCCGATCGAAGACGCCCAGCGCTGCGTCCACGCGGTGGGCGCCGCACTGGAAATTCTCACGCGTCTCGACCGGCTGAACGCGGCTGGCCACATCCACCCGACCCGGGTCGGGATCGGCCTTCACATGGGGGAGGCGGTCACGGGAAACGTCGGCTCTGCCGATCGCAAGGAATACGCGATCATCGGCGATGTGGTGAATCTGGCGTCAAGACTTGAGCAAACAACCAAGGAATTCAAAGCTCGTCTTTTGATTTCGGAAGAAGTCCATCGAAATCTCGACGGAGCAATTCCCGGCATCGAAGACTTAGGAGCGGTTGCCTTGAAAGGGCAACTGAACCCAGCGCGGATCTTCAAAGTCGCGTGATAAGACCCAAAACACTTTTTTCTCGAAGTGCACCGCGATCACTTCAATGCTTTTACGATGCGCGGTTACACTGCATTCCGGACCAGGAATCTTCGTCACACCCGTTATGACAGCCCCTTCAAGTGCTTATGCTGTTCCCTCGGGTCATGGGAACGCAGTCGACCCTTTTATCTTTTATTCACCTGCTATCGTTTCGGCAGATCCTTCTGCGCTTCGTGCAAATAACCCTGATCCACATATTTGGCCAGATTGGGCGGTGGTCCCTTGGCGCCGATCTGCTCCCTGTAGATGTTGATCGCATACTCCGTGCCCTTCAAACTGAGATCGGCGTCGGGATCCCAGATGTGGTGCTGCGTGTAGTATTCCCAGCCGCGCCGCGCGTAACTCGGTTTGAGCTGCATTTCGCGGGCGAGAAAATCGATGGCTGCTTCTTTGTTCTCGTATAGCCAGCGGTGCGTCAGCGCGAGCGCCTTCATGAAGCGAACCACCAGCCCGCGGTTTTTCTCCGCCCAGGATCGTCGCACCGCCAGTGCGCTCAATTCATACTCGGGGACGGCGTCGATCAAGTGGCCGACAACGTTGAATCCAGCATCTTCCGCAACGTAATTGAGAGGAATTGCCACGGTCGTCGCGGCGATTCGACCGGACTGGAGCGCCGCCAGATTGGCGGACGAGCCGCCTGCGACGACGAGAATCTGATAGTCCCGCGGATACTCCAGACCTTTAACCTTGAGGGCTTGCTTCAAAGCCGTAACCGTGCCGCTCGTGAGCGAGGACGAACCAAATACGGCGCCCCGCAGCTCTTCGATGTTTTTATATTTTTTGCCGGCGACGATATCGGCGGTAAGTCCGTTAATAACCCCGCCGATCATCACCAGATCGAGGCCGCGCTCAGTGGCCTCGTAGAAAGCTTCGGCGCCGCCCGAACCAACTTGCAGCGATTCCCCCGCCAGGGCTTGAACATTCATGGGCGTGCCGCGCAACAAAACCAGCTGGCCATCCAGACCTTGCCGATCGAGAAAACCCATTTTGACGGCGGCCCACAACGGGCCGTAGCCGAGAGTCTTGCTCGACGCGCCGAAGTAAATTTTAGGTTTGTCTTGACCAGCGGCTGAAGCAGGAACTATCCCGAGAATCAAAAGCAGCAGCGCTGCGAGCCGAAGGTGGAAAACCATTCTGCCTCCTTTTTCGTGGCACATCATTCGAGCCCCACGCGGGCAAAGCCGCTTATCGTCGCGATGGATCAATCATCGGGCTAAGGATGCACGCTTTCGAGAAACCAGTCGGTCGGGATTTCCTTGCCGACACCTCTCGCCTTCGCTTCCTTGTAGACCGCAGCGCCGACGGCCGCGAACTGAAGGCCGATGCCGATGTTGTTCAGAAAACAGGTCGACTCGTGCGCGTTGGCGCGGCCTTGGGCCTTGCCGGCGACGAGATCTTTCAAATCCGGGGCCGAGAGCCAGAATGGGTGCTCGACGTTGATCTCATGGGCGTGGGCCGGCCCTTTTTTTATGATGTCGATGGCGTCGTGAGCTCGAATGCCCTCCTCGCCATAGCCGGCGATATAATTGGCCGGCGCGTGCTGGTGCGCGTGAATGACCAGGCGATCGACCTTGCGGATGGTGTCTTCGCCCAACTCGGGCACCCGGACGCAAGTCAAATGCAATCCCGGCTTCACCCAACCGGAGCTGACCACGCGGCTTAGTGAGTTCGTCGTCGTCGCGATAATATCGGCATCGCGAATCGCCTCCTCGGGCGACTCCACCGCGCGCACTTCAGCAGTGACCTTCGCCTGCATCTCTTTGACGAACGCTTCGCGGTTCGCTTTGGTCGGGCTGAAAACATTGACCCGTTTAATCGGGCGCACCGCGCACATGGCCGGCAGATGGCTACCCGCCTGCCAACCGGAACCGAAAAGTGCCATCGTGCTCGCGTCTTCCCGGGCTAAATAACGCGCCGCCAAGGCGCTGCTCGAGGCCACGCGCATGCGCTGCACGACGCCATCGGGAAAAATCGCCAGGGGCTCACCGGTGATGGTCGAAAACAGCATGACCAAACCGACGTATTGGTCGCCCGGAGCAGCCGGTATTTTGGTTTTGATTGTGCGATTGCCCTGCTGGTTCCAACGAATGATATCGGAATTGATCCGCATGGCGACAATCGGCGGATCGTAGAGCCCCGCTTCCATCGACTTGAAAGCATAAACGCCGGCCTCGTTGGCCGAAGGCATGACCAGATCGGTGCGCGGGCGATTGATCGCCGTGCCCCTCTCCCAACTTCGATAGGCGCGTTCGAGCGCGTCGATGCAAGTCTTAATCGATAGAAACGATTCGATTTCTTCGTTGCTCAAAATAATCATGCTGCTGGCATATCAACGCACTGGCGCATCGTCAAGGTTGCACGCCGCACGCATTTTCTTGACTCTCATCGACGGCTTCGACTAGGGTGGCAGAAGGAGGAATCGCCATGGCCAAGAAAACCCTTGCCTTGCTTCATCCGGGAAATATGGGCGCAACCATCGGCGCGGCGGCCGTCGCGGGCGGCGCGCAGGTTCTGTGGGCGTCGAACGGACGCGGCCAGGCCACCCGCAAACGCGCCGAGCAAGGTGGGCTTCACGATGTCGGTACGCTCGCCGAAGCGGTGCGCCAGTCCGACGTGGTCCTGTCGGTCTGCCCGCCGCATGCCGCCGTCGATGTCGCCCGCGCGGTGGCAGCGGAGCGTTTCAGCGGGATTTACCTCGACGCCAACGCGGTCTCCCGCGCCACCGCCGAAGCGATCGGTAAAATCGTCAGCTCGGCCGGAGCCGGCTATGTCGACGGCGGCATCATCGGTTCACCGGTCAAGCAAGCCGGCACGACGCGCCTTTACCTATCCGGCGAGCGCGCCGCGGAGGTCGCCGAGCTTTTTCGCGGCAGCATGCTCGACGCCCGGCCCATCGGCTCCGTGCCGGGGCAGGCCTCCGCCCTCAAAGTTGCCTACGCGGCCTGGACCAAAGGCACCGACGCCTTGGTGCTGGCGATCCGCGCCTTCGCAAGCCACGAAGGCGTCGATCACGCCCTCCTCGAAGAGTGGTCTATCTCACAGCCGGCGCTGGAAAAGAAATGCGCCCGGGCTGCAGCGGTCGCTGTGCCCAAGATGTGGCGCTATGTCGGTGAAATGCAGGAAATTGCCGCAGCCTTCGAGAGTGCCGGTCTGCCGGGCGGCTTTCACTTTGCCGCGGCGCAAATCTGCGAACGGTTCGCCTGCTATAAAGATCAGACCGAGCCAGCACTCACGGTTGCCGCAGCACTCAATGCATTGCGGGACTGATCGACAATTTCGCGGCTCACCAGACGCTATCACACCGGGCCTTGAACGTACGCCCCTTCGAACCACCCGTACAAAATCTGTCATCCGATTACACCGCGTTGGACGCAGAGGCTTTGACATGCGCCGGCGCTTCTTATAGTAACCACGATGTCATACAGGTCGCTGCGAATCCGACGGCAAAGGAGATGCGCTCAAACGCGCAGCAAGGAATGATGATCTTCCTCGAAAAATTAGGCTACGTCCTGTCCGAAGCTCCAGTGTTGTTTTTCATCGCGTGGTTCGCCATCCGATGGGTCCAGATCAGGCGTCGGCGCAACCGACAGTCGGGCTCCCTGGCAAACGATCGACGCAAGCTTCGTCGCCCCGCTGAATACGGCCCGCGCGATTTGCAATTTTATCCCCGCTTCGCTCTGGCGGTGGTCGCGGTTACCGTGACTGGCGTGTTGGAACTCGCCGCCCTTGCTCCTTTCGGCGCGGGCATCTTATCCGGAGCCTTTCTGCTTAGCAGCGTCGCCATCGTGCAGCGGCTTTTGTTCTGAGCGCAGCACTCTCAAATCATGGCGTGCGAGTTTTCTCACCAGCCAGGACGAACTTCGGTTAAAAGTTATGGCTCGCCCCACGAAAGCGTGACCATGTCGCCGACTAAAATAGTTTGCCGCACTTTGTTCGTCGCCGCTTTGCTCGCCGGCGCGTTATCTTGCGCGCAAACCTTCGTGCAACCGATGAGACGCGGCGGTCACCATGGTCTCCCGCCGCCCGCGCGTATTCTAGTTTACAACTTCGCCGTCGAAGACGCCGATATCAAAGAGTACCAGGGAATCATGCGCCAGCAACCGTCGATTCACGACCCGCGGGAGCGCCGACGACGACTCGGCGCAGCAGTCAGTGAAGCGCTCGCTGCCAATCTGGCCGGCGGCTTGCGCCAATTAGGCTTTACGGTCGTGCGTGCTCCGCGGGGAGGAGTACCCGGGGAAAATGATCTGGTTCTCGACGGTCGCGTCCTGGTCGTCGATGAAGGCAGTCCGTTACGCCGCTTGCTCATCGGTTTCGGCTCGGGAGCCGCGCACGTCGAAACACAAGTGCGCATCACCGGGATGAGAGAACAAAAAGCACTGCTAGAGTTTTCCACCCGCACCGATAGTGGCAAACTGCCCGGGGCGGCCGCGACTCTGCCCGTCGGGATCGCCCTTCCAGGCGGCCTGAGCCTCGGTGTCGCGGCCGGCAGTGCGGTTGCGAAAGGCGTCAACGAGAACTCTTCCAAGACCGAGCGGATGGCGGCCGCCAGCGCCGAACAGGCGATCCGCTACCTGAGAGAATTTTTTGTCCGGCAAGGCTGGGTCCGCCCAACCGCGGTCAACAAATCTGCCGCTCGCTCGTAAAAAGCAGCAGCCGAGCTAGGGCAAACTGTAATTGTACGCGGAACGGCGTCGTCGGTTTAAGCTTTCACCTGCACTGTGACTTCCGTTTCCACCGGCGAGTCCTGGCTCAGCGCCGCTACTCCCACGGCCGCGCGGGTATGCTGGCCGCATTCGCCCCACAGCTGCACCAGCAAATCCGACTCCCCGTTCACGACTTTCGGCAAATCGATAAACCCCGGCGCCACATTGACGTAGCCAAGAACTTTGACAATGCGCTCGACTCTGTCGAGATCGCCCAGCGCCGCTTTCATGATCGCGAGATGGTTAAGAGCGCAATTGCGCGCCGCTTCGTAGGCCTGTTCGAGCGTCACGCTGTCGCCGACTTTGCCGCGGTATTTGAGCACCCCGTTGATGCGCCCGATGTTGCCGCCAATGAACAGCAAGTCACCGACGCGCACGTAGCCAATGTAGTTGGCCGCCGGTACCGGCGCGTTGGGAATTTCATAACCGAGCGCGGTTAATTTTTTCTCGATTTCCATGGCATCGCCTCTCAACCGCTTGAATTCTCGCTGCCGCTTACTTTACTCGGTTGTTCAAGCGGCGTGCAAACAGAATCAGTGAAACGACACTCGGCGTCTCGTATTGACATATTTCCGCCTGTGGTGGAAGAATGCCAACCCGAGGAGGGCTGCCCAATGACGCGACTGAGTTTTGCACTAGTGTTGATTTTTGTTTCGTTATGGCAATTCAACGCCGTTGCGCAGATCAAAATGACCGTCGGCCAGGCCGGTATCAACCCTGGTACGAGCCTTTATTTCATCGCGCAGAAGGAAAGACTGTTCGAAAAACAGGGACTGGACGTGAAGATTATCAGCACCACGACCACCGCCGCGGTGCAGGGCATGCTCGGCGGTAGCCTCCATCTAACGCTCGGGGCGGGGCCGGCCTTCGTCAGCGCGACCCTCGAAGGCGCGCCGCCGTTTGTCGTGGTTTCATCATGGGTCAATGTTTTTCCTTACTACATCGTGGCTCGCAAAGAGGTCGCGAAGATCGAAGATCTCAAAGGCCGCACCGGACAAGTGGGCGCCACTTTTGGCTCCGCGCCCGACGTCGCTTTGCGCTTCGGCCTTTCGAAGCTCGGCATCAATCCGGAGAAAGACGTCAAACTGGTGCAGATGGCGCGCCCCGATTGGATCAACGTGATTGCGCAGCTCGAGCAGGGCGACGTGCAATTTTCCGTGCTGCCGCCGCCCTACGACCGCATGGGCGAGAAGCGCGGCTTTCACACCCTTTACGCTTTGCCGGATCTCGGTATTCACTGGCAGCAGAACGGCGAGTGGGTGCTTAGATCTTACGCCGTCAAGAACCGCGACGCGGTCTTGCGCTTCGAGCGCGCCCTCGCCGACGCCATGAAGGTTTATTTCAATCAGAAAGACAAAACTGTCCGTTATCTCATGCAATTTCTCGGCAGCAACAAAGCGGATACCGAATACGCCTATCAAGCATTCGCCAAATGGGCCGACAAAAACCCGCGACCAAAGGCGGAATCGATCAAGAACACCCTCGACGCGATCAAGGCGACGACACCCGCGGCCGCCAAAGCGGATCCAACTGGCTTCATCGATGCCAGCTTCGTCGATCAACTGGTCAAAGAGGGATACTTCCGCTAGCCCATGGGCACCTTGGTACAGACATGGCCAATAATGGTGGTACCAGCCAAGTGGCTTGAGCTCGCAGTATCTTTCTGCGCCGTAAACTTTTTCTTACGGGCGTCGTCTAAAGGGTTGTAATTCGATGTTCTAAGGAGGGTTTATGAATCGCTTTCGTAAAATTATCTTAGGCGGCGCCGTCTTGGCCTTGGCAGCGGGCCCTATCGCTTTGGTCAAGGCCCAGAACAGCACCACCGAACCGGCTAAGAGGCCCTTCGCGCGAGGCGAGCGAATGCACCGCGGATTCGCCACCGCGCCGCTCATCAGCATTGCGCTCAGGCACAAGACGGACCTCAATTTAACCGCCGATCAGGTCACTAACTTGGAGAAAATCAAAGACAACTACCAGAGTCAGGTTACGCCCGTCCGCCAGCAACTCGTGGCCAACGAAAAGGAAATTGCCGGCTTGATGCAGCAATCGCCCGCGGACCTGATTCAGATCAAGAGCAAGATCCAAGACGGTGAGAAGTACCGCTCTGAGCTTCGCTATATGCGCATCGAAGCGTTAGAGAACGGCAAGTCGGTATTGACCGCCGCTCAACAGGATCAGCTAAAAACCTTGGTCCGCTCACGGTGGGGTCATACTCGGCGACCGCAAGGTCAGCCCTCTTAAATCATCGGGCGGTCAAAATCGTCAAAGGCCCGGCTCTGCAGAGTCCGGGCCTTTTTTTGCCGGATCACAGAGTTTTCAAAGGTCCGTCTCCCGGAGCTGGAAACCGCGCCAAAATCACGTAAAATTATTCCTCAACAACGAAACTTCTGCCGACGCCCATGATTTCCGCGCTGATATTTGACCTGGATGGTCTGCTTGCCGATACCGAGGCGCTACACTTTCGAGCCTACCAGAGGGCGTTGGCCGAGCGCGGCGTGGGTTTATGCGAGTCGGACTACGCTGATCACTGGGTGCGCTCGGGCAAGGGGATCGCAGACTGGGTGGAAATGCATGGCTTGGTCCTGGACCCCCATGCGATGCGCCTGCGCAAGGCGCAACACTATCTCGATCTGCTGGCGTCCTCCTTGCGTCCCATGGAAGGCGCACTGGATATTCTCGCCGCCTTCCACGGCCGCATGAAAATCGCTCTGGCTTCGTCATCTTATCGGGACGCCGTCGATGGGGTCTTAGACGGACTCAAGATCGGGCATTTTTTTGAGGTCATTGTCAGCGGCCTCGACGTTCCACAGGTCAAGCCAGCACCGGACATTTTTCTCAAAGCGGCACGGGATCTGGCGGTCGAGCCGCAGCAGTGCCTGGTGCTTGAGGACGCCGAGAAAGGCGTCATGGCGGCGCACCGGGCCGGCATGCGATGCATCGCGGTGCCCAATGATTACACCCGCCAGCACGACTTCGCCAAAGCGACGAAAATCTGTGCCTCGCTTAAAGACGTAACCCCAGAATTGCTGCGAACCCTGGAGCGCGCGCCCCTGTGATCAGACGGAATTTTCTTCTGTGAAATAAGGTGAAGACACTGCATGCCGGTCACTCGCCTTTTCAAGCTTGCAAGAATGAACCGCCATCTGAATCTGGAATGGATCGACGGTCCCATGCGTGAGTTTTAACATGATTGCTCATCTTCGCCGCTATTATGCCCCTTGCCTGCTGTTTTCTTTGGTGGCGCCGCTTTGGTTCGCCGGCTTTTCCGGTGCTGCAGCCGCGTCTCCGCAACCGTTTCACGACGCGCTGATCTGGACCGGCGTCCTTTTCGGCTGCTGGCTGCTGATCACGATTCATCCCGGCTTCCAGGTCAAAGGCCATTGGCGCAAACCGGCCGCGAGCGATGTGAGACTTTATCTGCGCCTGTTTCTCGGCGTGTTGCTGGTCGATTTCGGCTCCAAGGTGCTGTTCTTTCACTGGGACCGTCCCGGACAAGTCGAACTGTTCAAGAATTTTGGTCTCCAATCGGTATTTCACCAGACCCCTTTTGAGCCGTTTCACTTCGTTCTGTTAATTTACTTTGTCTACCTATTTTGCCTTGGCGCGCTGTACTTTCGTTTTTCGAGCAATATTCTTGACCGCATCTGGTTGGCCTCCTGCGCCGCCGCTCTCGGCGGCGCGGTCGCCCTGTTCGGCGAGCGCTGGCTGTTCGGTGGCGTGCACGATTCCTTCTACTTCGCCGGAAATTTGATGTGGCTCTGCCCGCCCTGTGCCTCGGCCCGCTTTGCCAGCTACGCTTGGACGCCGGCTGATTTTTTTGTTCATGCTGCGTTCATGCCGGTCGCCATCCTGATCGCCTCTTATTTCACGCCAGCGGTGCGCCCCTTGAGCGAGACCCAGTAGACGAGGCTGCAAGGCCCTACGGCCTTGCAGTCGACAATGCCCTGACGTAGCTTTAATCCACGAAATTCAACGACAAGGAGTTTCAACCAACTATGGCTTCCACCGAGCTCATCGTCGATGTCCATCACCACTACATGCCAGCGATGTTGTTTGACCGCCTCGCCGCTCAGGCCGGCGGCAAGCGAATCGTCACCAACGAAATCAGCTTGACTCTTCACCCCTCGCGCAAAGATCTCGAGGCCCATATCAAATGCATGGACGAAGCCGGCGTCACCGTTTCGATCCTAACGGACCAAGTCCAGGTGATGGGCGCCGAAGTCGCCAGCGCACTCAACGACGGCATCGCCGCGGTGGAAAAAAAATATCCGACGCGCTTTCGCGGTTGCATCCATCTGCCGGTGCACGAGCCGCAAGCGGCCAAACGCGAGCTCGAACGCGGCGTTAACGAATTGGGGCTGCGCGCAGTGGCGATGCTCGCCTGCCATCTCGACATCCAGCTCGACAACCCGATCATGAATCCGCTATTCGAACTCATCCAGAGACACAATCTGCCCATCGTGATCCACCCGCAGTCTAAACCCACCGGATCGGAGACAACTTATAATCTGGACCGCTGCGTGTTTCGCCCGCTGGAAACCACCCAAGCCATCGTGCGCGTAATGAACAGCGTGCTGCCGCGCTATCCGGAGCTGCGCTTCATCATGCCCCATCTCGGCGGCGGCACCTCGGCGCTCAAGGGCCGGATGATGGCGTTTTTTGAAACCGAGGACGCCGACGTGCCGAGCGAAATGCGCGGATACCTGAAGACCCAAAATGAGCAGAAAAAATTCGGCCTGACCGAGCGCTTTGAAAAACTCTTCCAACGCCTCTATTTCGACACCGCCGGCACCGGCGCCTGGCTGCCCGCAATGGCGGCGGCGCTCAACATCACCACTCCGGACCGGATCATGTTCGGCAGCGACTATCCGCTCGAATGCAAGACCGCGGCAAATCTGATCGAATCGCTCAACATGGTGCGCCAAGCGCCTTGTTCCGACAACGACAAGACCGCCATGCTCGGCAAAACCGCCGCCGGACTATTTAAGCTTTAAGCTTGCCGAGAAAGCTACCGGCATGAAAATCTACCGGCTGCCCATCATTGCGATCTTTTTAAGCGCCGCTATAGCCTTGGCGGCAGATGCGGTTAAACCGGATCGCGCCCGCCTGGATCAAATTCAGAAAAGCCTCAGCAGTGACGTGCCGCGGGTGCTGTGCTTGGATGAAAATTTCGCCACCGGCGCACAACCGACCGGCGACGCCTATGACAAAGCAGCCGCAAGCGGATATCGCGTGGTCGTAAACCTGCGGACCGCGAACGAAGGGCTTGACTTGGCGCGTGAGCGCGCTCGCGTCGAAAGCGCCAAGATGCGATTTTTCAATATTCCGGTGAACAGCGCGGCGCCGCGCCGAGATCAAGCCGATGAGTTTTTGCGCTTGGCCCGTGACCCGGCCAACCATCCGATGCTGATCACCTGCTCCAGCGCCAACCGAGTCGGCGCCTTCATAATGATCTTGCGCGTCGTCGATCAAGGCTGGAGCGAAGAAAAAGCGCTGGAGGAAGCAAAGCGCATCGGTCTGAGCAGTGCGACGCTGAAACAGTTCGCGCAGGATTACATCGCCAGTCGAAAATCGCCGCGCCGATGAAGCCCACCAACTGTCTTTTTTGTCGGGGTCTGGGCTTCCCAGATTCTAATCCGGCATTCTACGATAGAATGAATGGCGCTGTCGTCGCACTCTTCGTCGCCGCGCTGCTCCTGATGTCCGCCGCGCCGCTGCGCGCGCAGCAGAGCCAAATGCCGTCGGTACAGCCCTTCGCGCCGCGGGAAAATATCGCCGCCCCCGTCGTGCTGTGCATTGACGACAAGCCCAACGGCGGCGGTCGGCCCTCGGCTCAAGCCTACGCCAAGGCGGCAGCCAACGGCTTTCGCTCGGTGTTGACGCTGCGTTCCGACGCCGACGGCGTCGACAGCCTTGCCGAGCGCCTCATGGTCGAGCAAACCAAGCTGCGCTACTTCAACATTCCCGCCGCGTCGAAACTGCCGGACCGAGCGCGCGTCGATGAATTTCTCCGCCTGGCGCGCGACCCGGCCAATTACCCGATGTTGATCAATTGCGCCTTCGCCGAGCGCGTCGCGCCGTTCATGATGATCTTTCGCATAGTCGAGCAGGGTTGGAGCGAGGAAAAGGCGCTCAAAGAAGCGACGGGAAGCGGCTTGAAAGCCGAGCCGCTAAAAAAATTCACCGCGGCTTACCTGGCGCAGCGCAAATTGAAACCAGCCGACGCCATGCCAGCAAAGACTGGCAAATCCATCAGCCATTCAAAACCGACCGGCCGCTAAACGCCGAACGCGGCCATACAGCGCTCGACGAGGCTTACCGGATCGCTTTCGAAAATCATTTTTCCCGCCGTGGGTTTCTTGCAGAGCTCGACGATCTCGCGGATATGGTTGGCAATACCGCCGCTGCCTTCGAGCACACCGATGATTTTTCCTTCATCGTAAGCGATCGTGAACTCGTTGAGCGTGCCGGTGGCGCCGCCGAAGATGAGCACGATGTCCGCCGAACGGACATTGATGACATTGCGCCCTTTATAGCCGAAGCCGGTGTAGATGATCGCATCGGCGCCCGATTCGGGCAGGCCGTAGCGGCTCACATGCTCTTGGCGGTTCTCGGCCGGCGAGACCCCCAGCGCAAAGCCGCCGTTCTGACGAAACGCCCTGGCAACGAAATCGGGCAGTCCAGTGGTCGCTCCGGTTATGAGAATGCAGCCCTGCCGCGCAATCGCCCCACCCAGTTGCACGGCAAGCTCTTTGAGCCTTTCCGCCTCCGCCACACTCAGCGCGTCGTTGGCGGAAGCGCCCATCACGCCGACAACCGGATTGCGGAGATACAGCTCGGCCATTTTTCGCCGGCACGCTGAGAATCAGCGCGATGCCTCGATGTTTACCTTCTAAATGACTTTTTCCCGTCTCAATGTCTCGATCGCTGCCTCGTCGTAGCCGAGCTCGGTGAGGATCGCTTTGTTATTCTCTCCCAAGGCAGGGATGCGATCGTAGCGCGCTTCGCTCGCCGACATTTTGAGCGCGTTGGCGATCACCGGCACTTTGCCCACCGGCGATTCGGCCTCCCGGATCAATTTGCGCGCCGCCACCTGCGGGTGAGCCAGCACCTGGGCGATGCCCCGCACGATGCCGTGCGGCAGCTCGGCTTTCTTGAGTTGGGAAAGCCAATGCTGGTGATCTTTCTGAAGAAAGATATTTTCGATCGTTTCTTCCAAAAGGCCGCGGTTTTTGCGCCGCCCTTCCACCGTCGCGAAGCGCAGATCTTGAAGCAGCTCCGGCTTTTCGATGACTTTGTTGCAGAACACTTCCCAGTCCGCCGCGCTGGCGACGGCGAGGTTCACATATTCGCCGTCGCCGGCGAGATAGGGTCCGTAAGGCGTCACATAGTGGTGGCGCATGCCGACCCGCGCCGGCTCCTCGCCCGCGTGCCAGTAGTGATGCGGAAAGTAGCCGAGCCAAGAGACGATCGAATCGAGCATGGAGACATCGATGAGCTGCCCTTCGCCGGTCTTCTCCCTTTGGTAGAGCGCTAACAAGATCCCGATGGCCGCATACATGCCGGAAGCGATGTCCGCGATGGCGATGCCGGCGCGCGCCGGCTTGTCGGGATAGCCGGTGGTGGCGATGATTCCGCCCTCGCCTTGAATCAATAGATCGTAGGCTTTGACATCGCGGTAGGGACCGTCCTGGCCGTAACCGGAAAGGGAACAGTAAATCAGCCGGGAATTGAGCTCGCTCAGTTGTTCGTAGCCGAGTCCTAATCGCGCCGCGACTCCGGGCGCGTAGTTCTCGAAAAAGATATCCGATTTCTTGGCGAGCGCTTGGAGAATCTCCCGCCCTTTATCTTTTTTCACGTCGACGGTTAGGCTGCGCTTGTTGCGATTTAGCCACACATATCCCGAGGACAACCCTTTCACCACCGAGTCCCAGGAACGGATCACATCGCCGACGCCCGGCCGCTCGACTTTGATCACCTCCGCGCCCATGTCGGAGAGCAAGCAGGTCGCAAACGGCCCTGAAAGGACCTGCTCGAAAGCCAAGATCTTGACGCCATCCAACGCGCGGGAGATTTTCCGATTCTCGGCCACGATCACCTCGTTTTTAAAAATTGAATTTTTGAATCTTGAACGGTTGAACGAACGCGCCGTTCAAAAGTTCAATCGTTCAAGGTTCAATGGAAGATCACTTACCTTCCTTAATTTCCGGAAACAAATCCGACTTGGGCGCATGGGCCTTTTTCCACACCATGACGCTGCGGGAATAGTCGATCACGACTTTGCCTTCCTGCTGAATGCCGCGCGTGCGCACCTTGATGATGCCCCACTGCGGCTTCGACTTGGACTCGCGCTTCTCCAGCACTTCAGATTCGGAATAGAGCGTATCGCCGGCAAACAGCGGATTGGGCAGTTTGATCTCATCCCAGCCCAGGGCGAAACCGTTCTCGCTCACGTCCGCTACGCCCATGCCGGCGACGATCGCCAGCGTCAGTGCGCTGTTGATCAAACATTTGCCGAACTCGGTCCGTTTGCCGTATTCGTTGTTGAAATGAATTTGATTGGTGTTGTTGGTCAGCAAAGTAAACCAGATATTGTCCGCTTCGGTGACTGTGCGTCCAAGCCGGCAGCGATAGATGTCGCCGACTTCGAAGTCTTCAAAAAACCGGCCTTCCCAACCGGGCTTGATAGACATAGAATTTCTCCTCTTTTGGCTCCAAAAGCATTACGCTATAGTTTACCGGCTAATTATAGGAGGTAGGGATGGATTTCAACCTGACCGTCGAGCAGCGGCAGATCCGCGAAGAGATCAGGAAAGTCTGCAAGGAATTTCCCGACGCCTACTGGCGTGAGATCGACAAGCGGAAAGCTTATCCCGAAGCTTTCGTGCGCAAACTTTCCGATCTTGGCTGGCTGGCGGCTTTGATTCCAGAGGAATACGGCGGCACCGGGCTCGGCATCACCGAAGCGAGCATTATCCTCGAAGAGATCAATCACTCCGGCGGCGTCGCCACGGCTTGCCACGCGCAGATGTACACCATGGGCACGCTGCTGCGCCACGGCAGTGAAGAGCAAAAAAAACGTTATCTCCCGAAGATCGCCACCGGCGAGTTGCGCTTGCAGGCATTCGGCGTCACCGAACCCAACGCCGGCTCGGAGAGCACCAAAATTCAGACCACGGCGACGCGCAAGGGGGATAAATTTTTCGTCAACGGGCAAAAAATATTCATCTCGCGAGTGCTGCAATCCGACTTGATGCTTTTATTGGCGCGAACCGCGCCCTACGATGAGCTGACCGATAAAACCCGCGGCCTTTCCGTCTTCATCGTCGACCTGCGCGAAGCCAAAGGAAAGCTTGAAGTCAAGCCACTCGATCTGATGATCAATCATCACACCAACGCGCTCTTCTTCGACAATGTTGAAGTGCCGGTGGAGAATTTGATCGGCGAAGAAGGCATGGGTTTTCGTTACATCATCGACGGCTGGAACGCCGAACGCATCCTGGTCGCCGCCGAAGCGATCGGCGACGGTCGCTGGTTTGTCGAGCGCGCCGCGAAATACGCCGGCGAGCGCAATGTCTTCGGCAGACCGATCGGCTCGAACCAAGGAATTCAGTTTCCCATCGCCAAAGCCTACGCCAATATCGAGGCCGCCGACCTGGTGCGCTTTCAAGCGGCGACCAAATTCGACCGCAAAGAAAAATGCGGCGCCGAAGCAAACCTCGCCAAATATCTCGCCTCGGAAGCCGCCTGGGAAGCCGCCAATGCTTGTCTCACGACGCATGGCGGCTACGGCTTCGCCGCCGAGTATGATGTGGAAAGAAAATTTCGCGAGACTCGATTGCTCACTATCGCGCCCGTGAGCAATAACTTGGTGCTCGCCTATTTAGGGCAGCATGTCTTAGGCATGCCAAAGTCGTATTGATCGTCAAGCGTCTAGGCTTCAGGGTTCAGTTCCGAAAAATGGCTGAGACGAATTGTTAGACGCGAGACGCCAGACTCTGAGGTTCCTCGACGCGCTTCAGCTTTCTGACCAACCAAGCGCCCAGAAAGAAAACCGCCGTCGATCCGAGGGAGCCGACGACAAAAACGCTGGCGATGCCGCTGGCGTGGGCGATCAGTCCGCCGATCGACGGACCGAGAATGTTGCCGAGGTCGCCGGCAGCGTTATAAACCCCCGATGCCAGACCGCGGCGCACGCGGCTTTCCGGAACGTCCTGCACCAGACCCACCGCATTGGCGACGATCACGATGGCGCGCATCAAACCGGAGCAGACGTAGACGAACAGGATCGTGCCGAAACCGGAGAATAAAGGGATCAACATCAGGATCGCCGACTGCAGCGGCAAGCCGAAATAGGACAGACCCCGATGGCCGCATCGGTTCACCACGTGACCGCTGATCGGACGCGTCACCGCGTTGCAGCCCGCATAGGCGGCGCGAATGATACCAATCTGGGTGAGGCTCATGCCGACGGCCAAGCCGTAGAGGGAGATAAACACGCCGCTCATCTGGTGCAGCAGATTGAGAAACAGCGCGACGATCACCACCATGGCGAGCTCGGGCTCCAACAGCGCTTTCAGCGATTCTCTCGCCGCCAATTTGGCGCCGGGTTGGCTTTTCGCTCTGGCTTCGCTTGCCTCGCCCGGTCCATGCAGCAGCCAAAGCAACCCAACAGAAATCAAAGAGAGCAGCGCGGCGAGCTGAAACGTGACGGCGTAACCCCAGTGATCGGCGATCAGCCCGCCGAAAAAATTACCCGTCGAATAGCCAATCGCCAAACTTCCGACGTAATAGCCCATCGCATGGTTGCGGTTTTCATCCTGCCCCAACGAGTCGACGTAAAACGCCATGTACAGCGTCGTCACCGCGCCATAGGCGAAGCCGTTGAGCGATTGCACGATCGCGAAAGATACGCTGTCGGTGGCGAAACTGTAGAAGAAATTGCTCGCGCCCATGACGAGGATGGCGATCGATACCAGCAAGCGCGCTCGTCCCTGGCTGTACGCCATGCCCATCGGTAGACGCGACGTGAGCGCGAAAATCGGCCCAAGCGAGATCAGGGTGCCGATGAGCGCCACCGGGACGTGCAGGTGATCGAGGTAAAGCGGGATCAAGGTCGAAGCCGAATTGCTCTGAATCGTCACGGCAACGATGGGCGCCAGAAGCTTCACTGTAGTGAATTTCATATCCCGCCATTTATTCTCCAATTCAGCCGACGATTCAACCGAAGTGGGCTCAGAATCGCGCAGATCAGCGAGATGCAAGAACGAGACAAAGCCGCTTTTGTCACGGCCATCCTGCCATCTCGACGGCGGAAGAAATTTTTCACTCTTCGACTGGCGCATCATGGGACGCCGACCCGATAAATCTCCTCGGCAGGTTAGACATTTGCCATGCCATGGGGTAAGGAATCGGCGGAGGAGAATTTTTCCATGGATTGGATTCGCTCGTGGATGTTCGTGCCGGGGCACCGGCAAAGAATGATCGACAAGGCGCTCGCTCTCGACGCCGACGCCATCATGCTGGATATCGAAGACGGCGTGGCGCCCAACGAAAAAGACACGGCGCGCAAAAACATCGCCGAGTCCCTCGGTCGCGGCAAAGCGCCCGGCACACCCGCGCGTTACGTGCGCATCAACGCCATCGGCCACCCGCGCATGGATGCCGACCTCGAAGCCGTGGTGCGGCCCGGGTTGGAAGGTTTGGTCTGCCCCAAGGTCGACACGCCGGAAGAAGTCCGCCAGGTTGACGCTCTCCTCAACGACAAGGAACCGAAGAACGGAATCGCCAAGGGCAGCGTGAAGCTGTTGATCGCCATTGAAAGCCCGAAAGGGCTGCTCGACGCCCCGGCTATCGCGGCCGCGTCGCCCCGGATCGTCGGCGTCATTTTTGGCGCCGAGGATTTTGGCCGCGAAATCGGCTTGCCGACGGTGCGCGAAGGCGAAGCGCGCGATCTGATCCATGCTCGCTCTGCGATTGTCGTAGCCGCCGCCTCCGCCCATGTTCAAGCCGTGGACGGGGTGTGGGTCGATTTGAACGACAGTCAGGGCCTTCTAGGCTTCGCCATGCAGTCGCGTCGGTTGGGCTTCTCCGGCATGTCGTGCATCCATCCGGCGCAAGTGGACGCGATCAATAAAACCTTCAGTCCGACCGCCGAAGAGATCGAGTACTGTCAAAAGGTCCTGCAGGCGTTCGAAGAAGCCAACGCTCGCGGCGACGGCTCCATCGCTTTCGGCGGGCAGTTGATTGACCGGCCGATCGTCGAGCGCGCGCGCCGCACCATCGATACGGCTAAAGCCTTGGGCGTACTCCGGTAACAAATCCAAAAGCCGGGAGGAAGCGCGGTCATGAAAACAAGATTGGCAGTGATATTGGGGGCGGTATGGTGCTTCAGCACGGGAGCGTCGGCGCCGGTGCGGATGATTCCGGTCAAGATCGCCGACAATGTCTACATGCTCCAGCACTCTCGGGGCTCGGGCAATTCGACGGTGATTTTCACCGACGAAGGCGTGGTGGTTTTGGATTTCCACATTGACAACGCCGACCAGACACTCGCCTTTGTCCGCAAAACCACCGACAAAAAGGTCAAGTACCTGATCACTTCGCATAGCGCCGGCGACCATGCCTCCGGCGCCTGGCATTTTCGCGAGGACGCGCCGACTTGGATCGCCACCAAGAATCAGGTGCACGATCTGCAAATGCAGGAGCGCGAAGAGTTTTTCGAGCGCAAAAATTCCAACGAGGCGCGCTACGCCGCTTACAAAAAAGGCGAGCCAATGGTACCGAATATCGGCATTGACGGGCCGATGACGCTTTACTTCGGCGGCTTGACCTTGCAGATCACCCCCGAGGGGCGCGGCCATAGCACGGGCGATCTCACGGTTTATATTCCGCAGAAGCGCGTCCTGTTGATGGGCGATCTGCTCGACACCGAAATCCACCCGGGCCAGGGCGAGTCTGCAGGGGTGTTTTACTCCAACGTCAAAGGCTGGCTGCAAATTCTTGACAACGTCATGGCGCGCCAGCTTCCGGTTGAGACTTACATTCCCGGCCATGGCCCGGCGCATATCGGCCGAGGCGTCAAAGACCTCGAAGAACAGAAGCGCTATTTTGTCGTCATGCGCGATGAGGTGGCGAAAATGGTCGCCGCGGGCAAAACTTTGGCGCAGATCGAAAAGGAATTTAAGATTCCGGAAGAATTTGCCAGCTACAAGCGTCCCGAGCGCCTCAAGCAGTTTTACAAGCTTTTCTACAATCAATTGATGGAGACGGGTTACTAAATTGTCGGAAAACATCCGGAGGAAAACTTCATGAAATATCTGATCGTCGCAACCTTGTTGGTCCTGATTTCACTCTCCACGGTTTCCGCGCAAGGGCCGAAATCGATGACCATGGAGCAATTGGCCGCTTACAATAAACCCGACCGCGAAAAGATCTTGTACGCGGGTGCCAAAAGCGAAGGCAAGATCACCTGGTATACTTCTCTGGCCGGCGGTTCTTACAAGGAATTGGCCGCCGCCTTCGAGGCGAAGTATCCGGGCGTGAAAGTCGAATCCTACCGCGCCACGCGCCAAGAGATGGGAGCGCGCATCATGGCCGAGGCGCAGGCGCAGCGTTATATCGTCGACACTATCGAAACCACGATCCCGCTGTTGAAGCTGCTAAAAGACAACAGCATGCTGGTTCCCTATTACTTCCCGACGCAGGCAAAATTTCCCGACCAGGTCAAAGAAAAGGCGTCCAAGACGCTGGTCTACTGGGCCATCGACCGCGAATCCCATATCGGTCTCGCTTACAACAAAAACTCGATTCCGGCCAAGCTCGTGCCGAAGAACTACGAAGGTCTGCTCCGGCCGGAACTGAAAGACAAAATCGCTTTCGCCGGCAGCGATACCGGCGTCACGGTGGTCGGCGCCATGCTCAAGTTTAAAGGAGAGGAGTATATCAAAAAGCTCAAGAGCCAAAATCCGGTGGTGCACAATGTCTCAGGCCGAGCACTGCTCGATATGGTGATCTCCGGAGAAGTCGGGCTTTCGCCGACGACGTTTCGCAATCATGTCGAAGTCTCACTGAAAGTCGGCGCGCCGATCGCGTGGGTGCCGATGGATGTCGTGCCTGCCAACTCCGGCTCCACTGCGGTCTCGATCAAGGCGCCGCATCCCCATGCAGCTTTGTTGCTCGCCGACTTCATCCTCGGCGCCGGCGGCCAGAAAGTCCTCGAAAAGTATGAATACGGCAATCCGACCAAAGATTATGGCTTCAAACGCTGGTATCCCGAGCAGGGGCTGACGGCGGAACAGATCGACAAGCTCGAAGATAAGTGGCGCTCCACGCTGCACGATTTGACCAAGCGATCATTTTAAATTCCTCAATCGATCTTTGCGCCGACCATTATCAACCAGAGCGTCGCAACATCGGCGCTCTGGTTTTTTTTACGCCGCGGGATATAAGATGAACCAAATTTCTCAACGCGAGGCTTTTATGAACACCGGCTCTTATGTGAACGGCAAATGGTTTCATCCTCAATCGACCCGCTTGGTGCGCAACCTCAATCCCGCCGAACCCGATGATGTTATCGCGGAGTTTCCGAGCGCTACGGTCGAAGACGTGCAACGCGCCATCGATGCGGCTCAGGCGGCGTTCCGTGGCTGGAGGAATACCCCCGGCCCGGAGCGCGGCCGGGTGCTCTGGCGCGCCGCCGACATTGCCCGCCAACGAGCCGATGAAATTGCCCGCACGCTGACGCGAGAGGAAGGCAAGATTCTCAAGGAAGCCAAAGGCGAAGTCATGAAAGGGATTTCGCTCTTGGAATTTTACGCCGGCGAGGGCTTTCGCATGCATGGCAAAACGCTGCCCTCCGAAGCGCGCGACACTTTCACCTACACGGCACGTCAACCGCTGGGCGTCGTCGGCCTGATCGCGCCGTGGAATTTTCCCTGGGCAATCCCGGTGTGGAAATCCGCTCCTGCCCTGGTCTCCGGCAACTGCGTCATCTTCAAACCCGCCGAATTGACTCCGGCAACGGCGAGCTTGCTCACAGAGATTTACGCCGAAGCCGGTCTTCCTCCCGGCGTGTTCAACATGGTGGTCGGCTCCGGCTCGGTGGTCGGCGAAGCGATGGTTCATTCGCCGGCGCTCAGAGCGATCTCGTTTACCGGCTCCAACGAGATCGGCGGCGCGCTCTATGCTAAAGCGGCGCAGCGCGGTGCCAAAGTGACCTGCGAGATGGGCGGCAAGAACGCCGTCATCGTCATGGCTGACGCCGATCTCGACAAGGCGGCCGTCGCGATTCACGGCGGCGCTTTCGGCTCCACCGGCCAGCGCTGCACGGCGACCTCGCGGGTGATCGCGATGCCGGCAATAAAAGAGAATCTCGTCGAACGGCTCGTCCAAGCGGCAAAGAAAATCAAAATGGGTTCCGGCTTGGATGAGACGGTCGATATGGGACCGGCGGTGGACGAAAAGCAATGGAAGACCGACTTCCAGTACATCGATATGGGTCGGCAAGAAGGCGCCCGCCTGCTGCTCGGCGGCAACAGGCCGGATCATCTCGGCAAAGGTTATTTTGTCGAGCCGACGATTTTCGACAACGTGACGCCGGCTATGCGGATTTTCAAAGAAGAAATTTTCGGTCCCGTGCTGTCGGTGACGACGGCGAAAAATCTCGACGAAGCCCTCGCTTACGCCAACGGCGTCGAGTACGGGCTGACTACGTCTATCTTCACGGAAAACATCGATACGATCATGCGCTTCGTCGACGAGGTTGAAACGGGCATGGTTCACGTCAACGAACCGACCATCGGCGGTGAAGCTCAGCTTCCGTTCGGTGGAACCAAAGCGACGGGCGTCGGCGAACGAGAGATGGCGGAAGAGGGTTTGAATTTCTTTACCGAGTTGAAAACCGTGTTTATCAATTATTCCGGTAAAGCCGAGCGTTTGATGATTCGATAATCAAAAAGGCACGGTTTGAAGATCCGGGCGCCTGGTTCGATTGTCGTAGGGGCGAAAGATTTTTCGCCCCTACGATTACCCTTGCCTCTCGCCTCCTGCCTATTCATCTACCGGCGCCGCGCCCTGCCAGTGGCCGACGTCGACAATGATACCTTCCGGTCCTTTGAATTTATCTTCGTAGTAGGCCGTGCCCAGATTCACCGCCCCCGCCTTGGTCGCGCCGGCTGCTTCCATCCGGCGAAACTGCTCCTGATCGTTCTCGGCAGAAAAACCAATGTGGTCGATGCCCGCTTTGCCGCCCATGCCAGCGGCCAGCGGCAACACTGTAATGTTGACCGAGCCGTCGCTTAGATCGATGGCGTTGTTCTTGCGCTTCTGGATCATTTTCATGCCCATTGCATCGACAAAAAATTTCGCCATGGCATCGACATCTTCCGCTCTGTAGGCAATATGACGAATCTTAGCCATCGACTTCTCCCCCCTTAGGCCTCACTCAGGTAATCCGACCTGGTGATCCGTTGAACCTGGAACATTGAACTTTGAACACCAGCGCCGCTTCGGCGTGGAATCATCCTCCGTAAAAAACTTTCTCGCCCAGATCGCGCATTGCTAAGATGGCGTCGTCAGGACGACCCGCGGGCGGCACTGCAACGCCGGCGTCTTTCACTTCGCCGACGAAGATCGAATGATCGCCCATTTCGACCGTATTGACCAGCGAACACTCGACGAACGCCGGCGCTTTCTCCAAAATCGGCGCGCCGAGACTGCCCTTGCGGAATGGTTCTCCGCCGATCGAGTTGCCTTCGCGCTCGAGCGGCTTGAAGAAGGTAAACGCCTGCCCTTTCTGATCCTTACCGAGAATATTGAGCGCAAAGGTCTTGGATTCCTTGATAATCGCGTGGGCGCCCGAATCGGCTTTCACGCCGACGACCACCAGCGGCGGCTGAAACGCCGTCTGGGTCACCCAGTTGACTGTAGAGGCGGCGACCTTGCCGTCCTTGCTCTCGGCGGTGAGCACGTAGATCCCGTAGGGAATCATGCGCAGCGCGGTTTTTTTTGCATCGGTATCCATAATCGATCTTTCCTTTCGAATTGTAATACGGCCCGCGCCAGACAGTGCGGGCGATTAGCCGATTCTATGGAAGCTCAAAGGAATCCGCAAGCCCGGCCGTCGGCGAGATCGCGCATTACGCGGATTTTTTCGGCACGGGAAAAGCCAGGGTCGCGTAGCGGGTGCCCTTCACCTCGAAATCGCCCGCTTCGACCATACCGAGACCGGCGATATGGGCACTCAAGGAGTGCGGATTGTCGCGCGACACGAAAGCGACGCCGATCTCGAACTGCCCCGTCAGTTCTCTCTTCTGTGCTTCGTAGAGGCCGCGCAGCAAACCGCGGCCGCGATAGTTGCGGCCGATACAAACCGGACCGTAAATGTAACTTTCGAACGCGCTCAGCGGCCGTTCTGCGAGGACCAAGCGATCGTAGGATTCGAGCATTTTCGCGATCACCGGCGAGCCGGTGTCGAACTCCTTGCGAAACGCGCAGAGAAACCCGGCGACGTGCCCGTCGACCACGGCCACCGTCGTGCCGAGATCTTCGGCGATCCGCGCGGTTTGTTCCAACGTGAATCGGGCCGATAGAAAACCTTGGCGGCGTTCTTCGGCGGACAGGTTGGTAATAAAATTTTCTTCGTTTAGACGGACGATCGCCGGATAATTATCGGGTACCGCCCGTTGGTATTGAACATTCGACATGGAATTAGCTTCTTTTTTGCCGCTGCCCGCCGCGGTCGACTTGAAAATTCTTCGAATTAGACCGGACCGCAGCAACCTCTACCGTGCTGGCGGTCCGCCGCCGCTCCTGTACGAGTCTCCGCGGCCGATCATATTCTTGAACATCTCGGCGAAAAAGCCGCCGAGCGCGCCGGCCGGGATCGCCGCGGCAAGGGATAGAGCCATGAACCAATCGGGCATTTCATTTTCCGGCCCGGCGGATTGCATCACCAGCCCGAGTATGATCGAACCGATGCCGACCAGCGCGCCATGTTTCATTTCCAGCGTGCCGGCTTTGTAGGCAGCGTAGAATCCGCCGATAAGCGTGCCGAGGGAGCCGAGGATCAAACTTGCCATCAAACCCTCGCTCGAGCTCCAGTATTGCGCAAAGGCGTCCTCCGCCGCTGCGCCCTGAGCGGTGAGTTCTTTGGCAACGAACAAGCCGTAATAGGCCGTGACCAGCGCGAACGTCGCCAGCGTATCGACGATGACGCCCGCGATAATCGGGCGAAATTGAATGCCGGTAAAAAAGCCGGTCGGCTCGATCCGTCCCTGCGGCGAATGTGGATCGTATTGCATTTTGTCTTCAGTTGCCTTGGAGCATTGCCGGAAAATTAAATCCCTTCGAAGCGCCGCCACGGCCGCTTCGAAGTTTTTTGCCACCAGTTGCGATCATGCTGGCTTCCAGCGCGGCACCCTGGTGCGATCGGGAATCCCATCGCCCAGCAGCGTCCGGCCGCCCAGAGGAAACCCTTTCGGTGGAATCGCGCCCAAGACCAAGAAGACGACGTCCTTTTTTGAGTCGTTGCCAAGCGCCCGCCACACTTTCTGGCCGACCCGGACTACGGTTCCTTCCGGCATCTTGATCCGCCTGCCGTCTAGAATAATCGTACCGTCTCCCTTGAGCGCGATAAAGACCTCCTCTTGTACCTTATGACGATGCACGTAGGTCGCTCCCTGCCCGGGCTTGCAGCGCACGAAGCTGAAGCCGATGCCTTTGCATCCCATCGGGCGCGATAGAAACTCCTTTTCTTTCACTTTGCTCAAAGGCATGAATTTTTTTGTGTACCTCGAGGCCATGAATCCCTCCGATCGGTTGATTCGCCTCAAAGCGCGTTGTCCGGCGCTCTGGTGTCGCTTTTGCGGTTGACTTGCTACATTCCATAGGGAAAATAACGTTACGCGGGATCAAAAGGCAACCCTTTCGAGCCGATGTTTCATCATTTTCGCTACGAAGCCGAATTCTATCCGACGTTGAGCCGCGTACCGCTGCATGTGCGCATGAAACTCGACATCATCGGTCTGAAAATTTCGCTCAAGGAGTGGCTCGCGTACAGTTTCGAAGAGCGCAGCGTCCTTTGCCACCTGCCGGTAAAAAGCGCGGAAGAGCGCCCCGTCTTCGCCGCCTACCTCGATTTTCTCTCGCAAAAGTACCAGGGCAAGCCCGTCGAAGTCACCGCGGCGATGGACAGCGCGCTGTGGAGCCGGGCGCAAGTTCCCGAGCCGGTGACGCAAAAGAGCGCAATCTGTTCGAATACGGTGGCCCTCGAGGAATGGCAGCGCTGGCACGCACACCAGCGCTACGCGCTTTACAAGACCGCGATTTCAAAAAACCAACCCGAGGCGTTCATCGGCGTGCTTGACGAGCTGCGCGAAACGAAAGTCCCGCAGGCGAGACCTGACGACTGATGGCTGCCGCCAAATCCAACGACGCCCGGCTTCCGCGGGTCGTCCCCTTCGACCTGCTCGGCGTGCTCTGGGAAAACCGCAAGGAGATTCCCTACGCGTGGAACGTGCTCAAGCACGGTGTTTGCGACGGCTGTTCGCTCGGGTCCGACGGTTTACGCGACAACGTGCTCGCCGGCATACACCTCTGCTCGCCGCGGCTTAAGTCGCTCAAGCTCAACACCATGGCGGCCCTCGACGCGTCGGCGCTGGCCGATGTAAGCCGCCTGCGCGCCATCTCGCCGGAACAGATCCGCTCCTTCGGCCGGCTATCGCATCCGATGCTGCATCGGAAAGGCGAGCGCGGCTTTCTGCGCGTCTCGTGGGAGGAGGCGCTCGACTTCGTCTGCCAGACGATCCACAACACCGCGCCGCACCAGATCGGCTTTTTGGCCACGCCTCGCGGATTGACCAACGAAACCTATTATACGTTCCAGAAATTGGCGCGCGTGCTCGGCACCAACAACGTCGATCTCTGCGCACATCGATCCGACGCCGCCGCTGTTTCCGGTTTGAAGGCGACCCTCGGCTACGCCGCCTCGACTTGTTCGCTCTCCGACATTATCGGCACCGACCTCTTGATCATTTTCGGCGCCGACCGCGCCGACCATCAGGGGGTGACGACCAAGTACCTGCGCTACGCGAAACGGGCCGGGACGCGCATCGTCGCAGTGAACCCCGTGCGCGACCACGGCTCGGAGCGGGACCGGATGCTTCCGGTTGCGAGCCGCGTCGCCTTCGGCGCCAAACCGATGGATGACTTCTTTCAGGTGGAATTCGGCGGCTGCGTCGCTTTCATCAACGGTGTGCTCAAGACCTTGATCGCCAATGACCAGATCGATCACGAGTTCATCCGCACGCACACCGCCGGCTTCACCGAACTGAAAAATGCTCTTGAACGGCAATCCTGGCAGATGCTGGAACTGAGTTCAGGCGTTGCGCGCAGCGAGATGCAGCGTTTCGCGATTCACTACGGTCAAGCGCACACCGCCGTGATCGTTTACGGCATGGAGTTCACCGAGGGCACATTCGGCATCGACAACGTCAAGGCGGTGGTCAATCTCGCCCTCGGCCGCGGCATGCTCGGCCGGGACAAGTGCGGCATCATGCCGATCCGCGGCCATAGCGGCGTACAAGGCGGCAGCGAATGCGGCGCCGAGCCGGATAAATTTCCCGGCGGATTCCCGGTCAATGACGACACCGCCAGGCGCTTCTCCAACCTTTGGCATCATCCGGTGCCCTCCAAGCCGGGACTGAGAGCGGCGGAGATGGTTGAAGCGGCGCACCGGGGCGAACTTAAATTTTTCTATTTCGTCGGCGGCAACCTGCTCGAAGCCATGCCGGATCCGAAGTTCGTCGGCGAAGCGCTGGGGCGCGTGGCCGTCCGGGTGCACCAGGACATCGTGCTTAATAGTTCCATGCTGCTCGATGCAGAAGAGGCGGTCGTCTTGTTGCCCGGGCAAACGCGCTATGAGCAGCGCAGCGGCGGCACTTCGACAAGCACCGAGCGGCGCATTCGCTTCACCCCGGAAATTCCCCGTCACAAGATCGGCGAAGCCCTGCCCGAGTGGGAGATCCCAGCGCTCATCGGCCGCAAGTCGATGCCGAACGGCAACAAGCTTTTTCCCTTCGACGACAGCCAGGCGATCCGCGAAGAAATGAGCCGGGTGATGCCGATCTATCAAGGCATCGAAAAATTGACCAAGGAAGGCGACCAGTTGCAATGGGGCGGACCGCAGCCTTACCGCGAAGGGTTCGTCATGCCGAACAATCGCGCGCTGTTCACCTCTCTCGCTCCACCCGATCGCGGAGCCGGCGCGGCTTTGGGCGAATCGGATTACAACGCCGAAGCGTGGATTGAAAAATCGTAATTTTCCAGAATTTCTCTTCGGAATCGGTTATAATACTTTTTTTGCGTGAAGCTCGTCGATCCAAAGACCATGACGAGCCTTGTTATTAGACCTGGACGATCATGACAGACTTGTTCCCCCGTTTTTCCAATACCGAGTACACCCGTCGCTACACGGCGATTCGCGAAGCGATGGACAGAGATCATCTCGACGCGATCCTCGTTGCCGGCGCGCGCGGCTCCGCCGAGGTCCAGTATCTATCGAACTATCTGGCGCAGTCGCCTTGTTGGTTGCTGTTTCCCCGTGGCGGCGAGCCAACGCTCTTCATTCACTTCTTCAATCACCAGCCCTGCGCCAAGGCACAGTCGATCGTCGAAGACGTGCGTTGGTATGGCCCGACGCCGATGCCGGCTGTCGCTGAAGAAATCCGTAAGCGCGGGCTTGCAACGAACCGGATCGGCCTCGTCAGCATGCGTGCCATGGCCTATGGCCACGTGACCGAACTCCAGCGCCAGTTTCCCAAAGCCGAGTTCAGCGAATTTGGCCCCCAGTTTAGCCGCGTCCGCCGCGTGCGCAGCGAAGAGGAATTGGTTTTTCTGCGCAAGAGCGGTTACCTCACCGACCTTGCTTGCGAATCGTTGGAGAACAATCTCCGTCCCGGACTGAACGAGCAAGAAGTGCTATCGATCATCTACGGCGCCTACATCAAACAGGGCGGCGATCCGGGCATTCATTTCATCGCGACGACGAACATGGACAACCCCGACCGATTCGTTCCCTGGCAGAAGCAAACCTCCCGCGTGCTCGAAAAGGGCAGCGTGGTGATTACCGAGCTGACCGTGAGCTACTGGGGCTACTCGACGCAAATCCATCGCCCGTTTGCCGTCGGCAGGGAACCGTCGCCGATCTACCGCAAACTCTTCGATGCGGCTTACCAGTGCTACGAAGCGATCCGCAAAATCTGTAAGCCCGGCACCACCAGCGCCGAGATCGTGGCCGCGTCGTCGGTGATCGAAGCGAGCGGCTTTACTTCCTATGACAGCGTATTCCACGGCGAAGCGGGAAAGTCGCCGGAGCTCGGCACTAAATCGGCGGCCCATCCGCTGGAACCCTGGACGCTTGAAGAAAACATGGTCCATGTCATTCAACCCAATCCGATCACCTCAGACTTCAAAGCCGGCCTTCAGCTCGGCGCCGCCGTGATCGTGAAACCGAGCGGCGGCGAAGCGCTGCACAACTATCCGTTTAAGTTTTCCGTATGCGGTTAGGCCGCCGCGCGGCAAAATTGCCATGGCGATCTTAAGCGCCCGCAAGAGAGTCGGCATCTTCGTCAGCTACCGCCGCGCCGACAGCGCCGGCCACGCCGGCAGACTGGTCGATCAGCTCAAGTCGCAATTCGGCGATCAGGTGTTTCTCGATGTCGACTCGATCCGTCCGGGTGCCAACTTTCAAGAGGTCATCAACGAGACGTTTACAAAATGCGGCGCCGTCGTGGTGCTGATCGGCAAACGCTGGCTGGAACGGGAAGAATCCATGCCGTGCTTCGGCGACCCGCAAGACATCATCACTCAAGAAATTCGCACCGCGTTGGACTCCCGGCTGCCGATCGTCCCGGTTCTTGTCGACGGCGCCTCCATGCCGGCGGAATCGACATTGCCGGCGGAATTCACGGCTATCTCCAAGCTCAATGCCATTGATCTGCGCCATACCTCGTTCGACCGCGACGTGGAGGCCCTGAGCGAACACCTTGCGGATGTTCTCGGCGGGGCCAAAGCCACCTCGATAGAAAAATTTCTCTTGCGCCTCTACCGCCCTCTGGTCGGCAGTTCCTTTGCGAGACTCTATGGCGGCATCGTGCTGTTCGCCGCCGTGGGCGTGCTTTGGGCCCTCGCCGAGCTCGCCGCCGGCGCGATCGGCATCTCCCAGCGCGGCATGAAGGCCCTTGTCTCGCCGTCTTTATTCGATACCGATATGCTGCGTCTTCAAGCCGCCGGCACCGCGGCTTTCGGAGGTCTCCTCGGCGGTTTTTTCGGTCGGCGCTCGATCCGCTGGTGGCGCCACGCGACTCTGGCTATCTGGATCGCCGTTGCCGAATTACTTGTAGTCGCCGCTTTGGTAATCGCCTATGTAGTGCAGTTACCCGACGCAACCGTGGTGGAGCTTTTCCAGCGCGCCAGTACAGTCGGCGCGCCATAAACCGCTTGCCCACTGAAGCCCGCGCAGTTTTCGATTCCGAAGCCGGCCAATTTCCTATCGATTCCGGTTAAAAACATGGAGAAACGGCCAAGACTGCCGTTTTTTTGCGAAAAAAGACCCCTCGGAATTGAATCAACAAATTTTTGCTGGATAAATATTACCTGAGAAATGAAACGGACAGCGCCGCCAGCAACTAAGGATTTGATGCTCCGCACACCCATCGGTCGTCTTCGCGCCATCGGCTTTATCGAAGCCGTCTCTTTTCTGCTCTTGCTCGGCGTGGCCATGCCACTTAAATATTTTGCCGGCCTGCCCCAAGCGGTAACCGCCGCCGGCTGGTTGCATGGCCTTTTGTTCCTCAGCTTCTGCATCGCTTTGACCCAAGCCCATCAAGAGGCAAAGTGGAGCCCGCTTCAGAGCGGAACCATTCTGATGGCCGCACTGCTGCCCTTCGGCCCGTTTGTAATCGACAAAAAATTACGCCGGGAAGAAGCTGTCCTGCAGGGCAGAGACCATTGATTTGGATGCCCGCTATGTTAATTTAAACTCAGTGACTTGGAGGCACAAAATTGAAGCTTTACTACCATCCTGCCTCGACCACCTGCCGGCCGATCATGCTATTGGCCGCCGCGGACAAATTGGCCATCGACTATCAACTCGTCGATCTCTTCACCGGTGAAAACTATCAACCGCCATTCACGGCGATCAATCCCAACCAGGCGGTGCCCTATTTAGAAGACGGCGAGTTTCGCTTGGGCGAGAGCTCGGCGATACTCAAGTATCTCGCCGACAAGCATGACTCGTCCGCCTATCCCAAGGATTTGCAAATGCGCGCCCGAGTGAACGAACGCATGGATTGGTTCAATACCGGCCTCTACCGCGACCTCGGCTATGGCTTCATTTATCCTCAGGTGATCGACGGTCATCGTTACGCGCAGCCGGAGGTGCAGTCGGCTACCCTGGCGCACTCCCGGGCGAAAGCCAAAAAGTGGCTGAAGATTCTCGATGAGCATATCATCGGGCCGAAGCATTCCTTCGTCTGCGGCGATCAGCCGACGGTCGCCGATTATCTCGGCGCTTGCATGATCGATCTCGGCGAGGTGATCCGGCTCGATTATTCCGCCTACCCCAACCTCGCCCGATGGCTTGGCAATATGAAGTCTCTGCCTTACTGGAACGGAGCGCATCAAGGCTTTGCGCAGTTCGTCGCCATGTTCAAAGATCGAAAGTTCGAAACGCTATAGTCCGGCAAGCACCGGCTATCACGAGGGCAAATCATGATCAAAGGATTACATCACAACGCTTACCGCTGCCGTGACTCGGAGGAGACGCGGCAATTTTACGAGGGTTTTCTCGGCTTGCGCCTTGCCGGCACGCTTGAAATCAAAGAAGCCGATGCGCTGCATACCTTCTACGAGCTGGGCGACGGCTCGTATCTCGCCTTCTTCGAAGCGCCGAAGCTGCCCTTTGACTTCAAACGCCAGGGCGATTTCGACTTGCACATCGCTCTGGAGGTCGACGAGCCGACACTCTTGTCGATGCTCGCGAAAGGCAAAGAGTCGGGCATCGAAACCCGCGGCGTGGTCGATCATGGCGTGGTTCATTCCATCTATTTCCGAGATCCCAACGGCTACGTCATCGAGCTGACGGCGAAGAAGCCGGGGCACGACGAAGCGATGAATCCCACCACCAACGGCGCTCGGGCGATTCTCGACCGGTGGCAAGCGGGCAAGCAGAACAGAGCCGTGTCTTGATTGAGATGCGCCCGGTCATCCAGGCTGAAACCACCGGCTGTGGCATTGCCAGCGTTGCCGCCCTCGCGGAAATCAACTACGCCGATGCCAAGAATGTGGCGAACCATCTCGGTATCCGCGCACAAGACGAACGACTGTGGTCGGAAACCGCCCATGTCAGGAAACTTTTAGCCCATTTCGGCTTCCGCGCGCTGAGCGGCGAGCGACCGTTTCGCTCATGGGACGCGCTTCCCGATCTCGCCCTGCTCGCGATCAAATGGCATCTCGAGCAAAACCGCCCCTTCTGGCATTGGGTGGTCTTCGTCCGCGACGAGAACGGCGGTTACGTTCTCGACTCCAAGAAAGCGCTGCGCCGACACGAGCGCACCGATTTCGGCCGGATCAAGCCGAAGTGGTACATCGAAGTAAAACGGCCGGGATAATCCGGAACCGTATGCGCATCGCCGCATATTAAATTCAAAGGCCTTGACCGGTTGAAATCGACCGGTACCTATGAATGAGCGTTTTGTAAAACCGAACAACCCTCGACTCCACGCAAGCGTTATGAATCCTATGACTCGAAGCCGACCCGTATTTCCGTCATTCCGGCGTACGCCGGAATCCAGGCGGTCTTTGTAATTGATCCGCGAATGAACCCGGATGCCGGCCGGAGTTTATCCTGAGGCCCTCGAAGGACCGGCATGACCAACTTTCACTGCTCGTTACGGCAAAAAACATTACTCTTGCCCGAAAGAAACATTAAACCGCTCAGCGCATCTGGCACACCACGTCCACCAGCGCGGGCTTGCCACTCTTCACCACCTTCACCGCTTCGCGCAGCGTCTTGATCAGATCCTTCGGCTCGGTGATCGGTCCCGCGCCCCAGCAGCCGT
>JBLMXG010000398.1:0-3925 GCA_050257635.1 Chloroflexota bacterium | reverse complement strand
TCATCCGGCGACCCGTTAGGCCGCAGAAGGAGGCGTAGTGGATCGCGCATCCCAATCTCATAATCTGCTTCGGGTTGGCGTCGGTCTGTTGTTAGTCGCTGTCTTAGTGGGCTTAGCGATTCCGCATTTCACGACTCCCCGTCTCGCACTTTCGGCGCATCTCATCGGTGTTCTGCAAGGCATCCTGTTGCTGGTGCTTGGTTTGCTTTGGTATCGGCTCAGTCTCACGCGCATGCAGTTCTCACTGGCGTTCTGGCTTGCTGTGTATCAGGCGGTCGCAGCATTCCTCTCAAATCTTCTTGCTGCTGCGTGGGGCGCTGGCAACTCGATCATTCCAATGGCAGCGGGTGCTGCTCACGGAAGCACGGCGCAGGAGGCAATCATCGTTATCGGTCTTCGCTCTGCTGGTGCGGCTCTCATCGCTGCCTTGCTGCTCGTCCTCTGGGGCCTAAGCCGTGCATCTGCGGCCTAACCCGTCGTTGTACCCGACGTGCTACAGCGGGCTTCACCCGATGCCCAAACAGCCCCAGCAAGCCTTCCGCTATGCGACTGCTCGATAGAACTTGCCCGACGCGGCGATCAAATTGGCTCTACGGCTTGATGATCAGCCCGGACTGCTCTTCTTCCTTCTTCGCCTTTTCCTGCGACATGAAGAAAGCAAAACTTTTCTGTACAAGTCCGGTCAGAAACGAAATATCGAGGGGGCCGGGGTCGCCTTCGCCGACTTGCAGCGCGACGGCTAGGGAAAGCTTGGCGAGATCGGCTCGATCTGTTTCGAAGAAATAAAGCGCCATGTCTTCCATGCGGCGCTTGAACGCCTGACCATTTTCACCGCTGCAAAGCGTTTTCACCGCATCGCGCACGATGGCGTTGAACCGCTCTTCTTTTTGCAGCGGGTTGAGCACGAGGCGGCTGGTCTGCGCTTCTTGCAATTGCGGCAGAAAATTTTGCACCCAATCGTCGGTCAAAATCCAGAAGCGGAGCTCGGGCTCGTCGAGCAGCCGGCGCGATAGCTCGCGCCACGCACCGTCTCTGACCTCGGCGGCGTTGAGTTGTTGGTAGATGGGATGGGTTAATTCTTTGGGCTTGCCGGTGGCGATTACCGAGCGAATCTCGTGGAAATTCTCCAAGCCGCTCTGTCCACGCGCCTTCGCGCGCTCGTAGCCTTCATAGATCATCTGATCGGCAAATTCCCACGGGACCGAGATCATGCTGACTTCATGTTGCTGCTTGATCTCGTCCGCCATCTTGCGCAATTCCTTGCGCCGCATGCGCATACCGCCGATGCGGAGCAACCCCTGGCGGTCGTGCAGCATCGCTTGAATCACTTGCAAGCCATGGCCCGGCTGGGCCTTGGCGATCCAAAGCAGCCGCCCGCCGCCGCCATCGACGGCGGACATGTAAGCCTCGATCTCCGCGGCGCTCTCGAAAAGGGTGACGGGCTTCTGCGCCGCTGCTTCTTGCGGCATCTTCAGCTCTCTTTGCCCAAGCTTGAAGAGCGAGCGCTTGATTTCCTTTTTGATTTCTTTATCGGTGCTGCGTCGTTCGATATCGGCGAGCGCACTGACGGCCGTTTGATCCGCGATCTTGCCCAGTGAAAAAATCACCGCGAGATCCGTCGCATGTGCCTTGCCAAATTGTTGAGTCAGGTTGTCGACGAGAACCGGGGCCGCCGCACTAAAATCCACGCCCAACTTCGCAAGCTCGTCAAGACCGTGGCGGATCGCCTCGTCGACATTTTTTTTCTTGGCCAAACTTTACCGTCCTACTGATTTTATGTAAGAGGCGCGACGCGCCCTACCCAACCGTCCTTTATAATTTTGACAGATCCGTGATCTTGCCCTGGCGTCCGGCGAAAGCAAAATTCGGCCACTCTTCCACCTGCGCGTCGCGATAATTTTGCCGATACCATTTGGCAATTTCTCCCGCGGGAGCGAACCAGACTTTACCGTGACTCTTGGCATAACGGATAAACTCACGGAGCAAGTGGGCGCGGAACGGGCGTCCGCCGACAAAGGGGTGGTTGCCCCACATCATGAACTTCGGATCGGTCGCGCCTTCTTCGTAGAGGCAATCGAAGCAGTCCTTCCACATTTGCAGCAGATCGCGCGGTGTTCGCCCGGCTCGCTGGTAGCTCGAGTAATCGTTCAGGTCCTGAAAATAGGATAGCACCGTCAATTCCTGTTTTTTGACCTTGAGCGTGTAAGGCGTTTCTTGGTGCTGCGGGTCCATCCAGTAGGTGTAGCCGAGTTCAAGAATAATCTCCGGCGTCGACGCGCTCGGCGCCACCCCGGTTGAAAGATAGCCCACAGGTGCTTTGCCGACGACTTTCTTCACCGCGTCGACGGTTTTTTGCAGGTCTTTCTTTTCCTTGTCGCGCTTCTTCATGTAGCTGTAATCGTGGATCCAGGTTTCCGTGCCGATTTCATGCCCGTACTCGGCCGCTTCTTTGAAAATCTCGGGATAATTTTGCACGGTGATGCCGGTTGGGAAAAAGCTGGTCTGAATCTTTTCCTGCTCGAAGACGTCGAGCATGCGGTAAATGCCGACGCGCTCGCCGAATTCGCGATCGGTGATGATCGCCAGGTTTCTCTTGGTCTCCGCGTTTCTTGGGAAGCTGCGCCGATTTTCCTGCTGCAGTGTGTTCGGCCCGCCGAGATCCTCCGGCCAGGTTTCGAATGCCACGCATGGAGTGATCGCGATACGCGCGCCATCGGGCCACTGGATCGGCTTTCGCTTCGGTTTGACTTTCATATTGCCCCCTTCGAAGAAGAAATTTGCCTAGTCATGCCATAGTTCTAGAGGGTTTCCAACCGAAGAGGAAATGCCGCTAAATATTTTTCCAAGCTCTGTTGAAACCCGTGCGCGCTAGTGCTTGAAATCTCTGTAGAGCTCGCGAGAGTTTATTCAGACTGCGAAATTTCCTTGCTTTTTCGCTGCACTTCAACCGATCTGCGAGACCGACGCTCTTGACTTGCGCTGGGATGCCAGCTAATTGAATGTTTTGATTTTGTGCGAGGAGGCACGGCTTATGGCAGATGCGAAATTGGTCGAATATCGAGTCGACAACGGCGTGGCAGTGTTGGAGATCAATCGGCCGCCGGTAAACAGCTACAACACCGAGTTATTGAAAGAGCTTGACGCCACGGTTCTCGATGCCCGCTTCGACGACAACGTCCACGCCATTGTGGTCACCGGCAAGGTTGAAAAATTCTTCTCCGCCGGTGCCGACATCAAAATGTTGTCGAGCAAGCCGTTGAGCTTCAAAAACAACTTCGCCTTGCACGGCCACGAAGTCCTGATGCGCCTGGAAAACACGCCGAAGATCGTCATCGCGGCGATCAACGGCCACGCCGTCGGCGGCGGTCTGGAAATCGCCATGGCCTGCGATATCCGCATCGCCAAGAAGGAAGGCGGCCGGGTTGGCCTGGCCGAGATCAACCTCGGCGTCATGCCCGGCATGGGCGGCACACAGCGTTTGCCCCGCCTCGTCGGCAAAGCCCGCGCCCTGGAGCTTTGCGCCACCGGTAAAACTATCGCATTCGAAGAAGCGCTCGACATGGGGCTGGTCCACTATATCTACGACAGAGAAGGTTTCATGGATCAGGTCATGGACTACGCGCGCCAGTTCGTCGTTCCGAACAAGAGCAGCCTTGCCGTCGGCAAAGTAAAACGCGCGATTCAAACCGGCTTGGAATTGTCATTGCCGGATGGCTTGGCGTTCGAACGCGAGCTTTTGGCGCAAACCTTTGGCAGCGAAGACGGCCAAGAAGGTGTCAAGGCCTATCTCGAAAAACGCACCGCGCAATTCAAAGGCAAATAACCGACTCCCGGTTTTTCGACTGAACGTTCCGATCCGAGCGACCAAATGGAACGGCTGGAACTCTTAGAATTTCATGGAGGTTAGCTAATGGCCAAGATGTTT
>JBLMXG010000397.1:0-5894 GCA_050257635.1 Chloroflexota bacterium | reverse complement strand
GAAGCGCGAGCGCTATTGGCGGAAAAATCGATCAGCCGAGCCCTCAAAGGCTGGTCTTCGGAGGACATTGGAGCGGCGCAAGCGCTCGTGCGCATCGCCAAAGGCCTCTGCCAGGTCGATGCCGAGCTCACCGGGACGCTGTGGAGGTTGCTCGTCCCCTTCGCCGAAACGTTTCGAGAAGTTTTTGTCCGCCAAGGATTCGTTTCTTTCGACGGCCTGCTTATCCGCGCGCGCAACCTCGTGCGCGATCAGCCGCGCGTGCGCGAGGAGTTGAAACGGCAATACCGCACGATCTTGATCGACGAGTTTCAGGACACCGACCCGATCCAGTATGAGATCCTACTTTACCTCGCGGAAATCCAGGGCGCTGCGGCCCAAGATTGGCGTAAAATCAAACTCACTGCCGGAAAAGTCTTCGTCGTCGGCGATCCCAAGCAATCGATCTACGCCTTTCGCCGCGCCGATATCGAGGCTTATCTCGAAGTCGTTGATAAAATCATCAAAGCGCAGGATGGCATCGAGTGCCGCTTGACAACCAATTTCCGCAGCAACAGCGGCATCCTCGACGTCGTCAACGGCGCGTTTTCCACGCTCATCCAGCCGCAGGACGGGATTCAGCCGTCCTACATCGCCATCCATGCCGCGCCGGGCCGGCTATCGGCCGCCGATGGCCGGTTGCCCACGGTAACGCTCCGCAAAATTATCGCCGAAGGAGAACTGAACGCGGAAAAGGCGCGCCGCTTGGAAGGCGAAAGCTTGGCGCGCTGGCTCCAAGAGGAAATTCTCGACAGGACGATGGTTTTGAATGCCGCCGGCGAACGGGTATACGTTAAGCCAAAAGACGTGGCAATCTTGTTTCGCAAGCTCACCGACATTCATGATTACTTGGAACCTTTCCGCCGCCGCGACATCCGCTACGTGGTCGAAGGCGAGCGTCACTTCTACGCCGCCAAAGAGATCATCGACGCGGTCAATTTATTTCGCGCCATCGAAAATCCCTACGACCGCTTGGCGCTGGTCGGGGTCTTGCGCTCGCCGCTCGGCGGCTTGACCGACCGGCAAATCTACGATTTGCATCGGGCAAACTTGCTCGACTACCGGAAAGCCGAATCGCTGGGCAAAGAGAAGGATCTCGCCACCCTCGCCGAGCTTTATCGCCTACTGGCGGGTTTGAATGACGAGACGCGGCTCCTGCCGGTGGGCGAAGCGATCAACAAAATCTTTGCGACGTTGCCGCTCAAGCTATTGGCCGCGTGTCAGTTTCATGGCGAGCAAGCGGTCGCGAATCTCGAGAAGCTCCGCCAGCAAGCGCTCCTCCTCGGTCGCGAAGGTCTCAGCACGCTCAAAGAAACGATCCGCCAGCTGCAGGAGCGGGTGCTCGAAGTCAAGGAAGAAGGCGAGAGCGTGCTCGCCGAGGAAAATCTCGACGCCGTGCGCATCATGAGCATCCACAAAGCCAAGGGTCTGGAGTTTCCCATCGTCGTTTTGGCCGGCTGCCACACCGGCACCGACGGCAGACAATCGACCGACGAGGCCTCTTCCGATTGGTCCACCGGCCTCACGGGTTTGCGCGTTGGTCAGTTTTGGGACTTGCCCGGCCTTTTAATTGCCGAGAAAACCCGCGTTCGGGCCGAAGAAGAACAAAAGCGCGTGCTCTACGTCGCCATGACGCGGGCACGAGAGCATCTCGTCCTTTCCTGCGCGCCTTCCGGCCGCAAGTCGAGCGGCAGCTTCCTCTCGATGCTCGCCGGCAGCTTGGGCGCCGAGATTGAAGACGCGGAAATTTCAAGGAGCGTTCAGGTCGGCGGCGGCAAGATCGCCGTTCAAGTCATCACACAAAACCTCGCCGCCCCGGGCCAGAGCCGAAGAAAAGCCAAAGGGAGCAAAAAAAAGCCCCATTGGCGGCCATTCATCGACGCCTGGAAAAAACGCCAGGAACGCTACCAGACGGCGATGAAGCAGTTCACGTTTGTGACCCCGACGCTGCTCAAGCAGCAGGAAGAGATAGAGGACGGCGAGATCGCCCTTCGTACGCGGCGGGCGGGCTTGAAGCGCGAACCCGCGCTCCTCGTCGGCGACCTGGCGCATCGCTTTTTGCAGCACTGGGATTTTACCGCCGATCCAAGCTCGTTGCCCGACCAGGTCAGCGCGTTCGCTCAACCCTTTCTTGCCGGTGAAACGAAACAAAACTGCGCCATGATCGAAAACGAATTCTGCGAAGTCATGCGGAATTTTTCGCGCTCGGCCGTCTACGTAGAGCTCGCCGAGGCACGCATTCTCGGGCGCGAAGTGCCGCTCTTGATGCCCTGGAACGGCCAGGTCATGGAAGGCGTGATCGATTTGATCTACGAAAAAAATGGCTTGCTTTACCTGGCCGACTATAAGACAGATAGAATCGCACCGGATAACTTGCGCCAAGGCGCCGAACGCTATCACCACCAGGCGGAGATTTATTCGCGGGCCGTTAAGCAGAGTCTTGGGCGCGAACCCGCGGGGTTTAAAATTATATTTCTGCGTCTCGGGGAAGCCGTAGAGCTGGACATAGAACAAAACAAGGAGCTGTCGCTTTTGTAACTTATGGCTATAAAGAGCATGTTTTTCGACATCGAAACCGTCCCCACCGAGCAGTCTCTCAAGGAAAACGGTCTGCTCGAAGCGCAAATCCAGCTCGACGAGGCTGAGCTGATAAAAAAGCTCAGCCTATCGGCGGCGACGGCAAAAATCATCTGCCTCTGCTATGCGATCGAGCCGCCGGCGGATTCACAAATTCAAGTCCTTCAGGGCGAAGAGACCGAAATTATCAAAGGCTTCTGGAAACTGGCCCTAGATTGCAACCTTTTCGTCGGCCATAATATTCTGGATTTCGACCTGCGCTTCATCTTTCAACGCTCGATAATCCACCAGATCAAACCTTCGCGCGACATCCCCTTCACCCGCTTTCGCAACGCGCCGATCTACGACACTATGCAGGAGTGGAGCAAGTGGGGCCGAGAGCACGCAAGCCTCGATTCTCTCACCAAAGCGCTCGGCATCCCCTCGCCGAAAGAAAACCTCGACGGCTCGAAAGTCTACCCCTACTTCCGCGCCGGCAAAATTGTCGAAATCGTCGAGTACTGCAAACGCGACGTCGATTCCGTGAGGCAAGTCTATCGACGGCTGACGTTTACAATAGGCCCAGCAAGTTAAGAGTCCGATACCCTAAAAAATAGGGAGGAGGCTGTCGGAGAAATTTACCGGAAGCTGTGGGTATCCGTACGCAGTGTGAAAACGCCGCCGTCCAGAGCCTAGCCACCGAGCAGGCCATCGTGGATGGCTCCATCGTCACCTTCGAAAGGATGAATGGCTATCGGCCTTTTCCGACCGGCCGCAAAGTGGACCAACGGTTGGCATATAACGTTGAAATACGCGACGACAAAATCGAGCAGAAGATCGTTTTCGACACAGGACACACCGTTTAAGGGAACAGGGCAATTCGCCTGGCAGGATGAATCACAGAGGCTGAATTCACGTTTGATTCTCAAGTTTGCTCATGCGCTGGCTCGTTTGACTCCCCCTTCGCCAAACTATAATAATTGATTCAAATCCGCTGGGCCTGAGCGTCACGGACTCACCCCAAGTCGTAGATTCCGATAGCGTAGACGAGTATATTAAGGAGGTATTATGGATCATCCCGCTGAGCAAACATTTCAAGAACCTACAGATAAAAAGACCCGGGCCGGTTATGGAAAATTTCTCCGGCCGAACACGCCTTACGACAACTACATGGAGTCGCAGGGCATTCCGATTTATCGCGACATCGGCGTTCGGCGCGTGCAGGATCTGCCGCGCAAACCGTGGAAACGCATGGGCGGCAACGGCACCTTTATCCAGCTCCTCGGCACCGAAGGTCTGTGGGGTTGCTACGTCGTCGAGGTTCCCGGCGCGGGGGCGTTGAATCCGGAAAAGCATCTTTACGAGGAGCAGTATCTCGTCGTCGACGGCCGCGGCACCACCGAGGTTTGGATCGACGGCAACCCAAAGAAGGTCACATTTGAATGGCAGAAAGGTTCGATGTTCGCCATCCCGATGAATGCGACCCATCGCATCGTCAACGCGACTTCGAGCCCGGCGCTTCTTCTGGCCGGCACCACGGCGCCCAATGTCATGAACAACTTCAGCAACGACGATTTTATTTTCAATTGCCCTTATCACTTCAAAGACCGCTTCGATCCCAGCGACGACTACTACAAGTACAAAGAAGAAGTGACGCCGGACCCGCTCCGCGGCCTCGCCATGCGCCAGACCAACATCATTCCCGATGTGATGTCCTGTGAGTTGCCCATGGATAACCGCCGCTCGCCGGGTTACCGGCGCATCGAGCCGCACATGGCGGGGCAGCAATTCTACATGTGGATCGGCCAGCATGAGACTGGCCGCTATTCGAAAGCGCACGCCCACGGCTCAGCCGCCGTGCTGATCTGTTTGAGCGGTAAGGGGTACACCTATACCTGGCCGTCAAAATTAGGCACCCATCCCTGGGAAAAAGGCACGACGGAAGAAATCCGGCGCCAGGACTACGAGCCGGTGGGCATGGTCAGCGCGGCGCCGATGAGCGGCAACTGGTTCCACGCTCACTTTGGCGCGAGCAAAGAGCCGCTCCGTCTCACCGCGTGGTTCGGTCCCAACGCACCGGGACGCGATCGCGGCAAGCCCGGTGAAAAGGGCATCGACTATGGCGCCATCGATATGAAAGACGGCGGCACGGCGATCCCCTACAACGAAGAAGATCCGTATCTGCGCAAAGAGTTCGAAGAAACTCTGGAGAAAGTCGGCGCCAAGTCGCGCATGGAACCGGAACTCTACACGCACTCCTACTAGTTAAGTCTCGGGTTTTAGGTTTCGAGTTTCGGGTTCACATAACGGCCCGGGACTCGAAACCCGTAACCCTCCGCCCTTTAACAACCTCACTTCCAAAACAATCTCAAGGATATTCATGGCCGACACACCGAGAGGCTCATTTTCCAATGCCAACCGCCACATGCAGGAGGAAGAAAATCTCCAACTCACCAGCGTGGGCGTGGATATCGGCTCGTCGACCTCACATCTGGTTTTTTCCCGCTTGGAGTTGACGCTCGAAGGCTCGCGTTATCGGGTGACCAAACGCGAAGTGTTGAACGAATCGCAGATCCTGCTGACGCCTTACGTCGACGACACCCGGATCGATGTCGAAGCTCTCGAAGCATTCATCAACGAACAGTACAAAACCGCCAAGATTCGCCGCGAAGAAGTCGATACCGGCGCGCTTATTCTCACCGGCGTCGCCGTGCGCCGGCGCAACGCCCGCGCCATCGGCGAGCTTTTCGCCGAGGAAGCCGGCAAATTTGTCGCTGTGAGCGCGGGGGACGGCTTGGAAGCGACGATGGCGGCGCATGGCTCCGGCGCCGTCGCCCACTCGGAAAAAATCGGCGGTGTCGTGCTCAACATCGACATTGGCGGCGGCACCAGCAAGTTTGCGCTTTGCAACAACGGCAAGGTTCAGGAAGTCTCCGCCATCGACATCGGCGCCCGCCTGCTCGCTTTCGACAAAGATGGCGCGATCATCCGCATCGAAGAGGCCGGCCGGAAGCATGCCGGCTGGGCCGGCTTCTCCGTGGATCTCGGGCAAAAAATTTCCCAGGATAATTTGAAGAAGATGGTCGCCGGCATGATCGATAAATTGTTTGCCCTACTCAAACCGGAAGCGCTCAGCGAAGAAATCAAAGGATTGCTGCGTTTGCCGCCGCTCGCTTACCGCGGCGAGATCGATTGCGTGATGTTTTCCGGCGGCGTGTCTGAATTCATCTACAATCGAACCAAGTCCAGTTTCGGCGACCTGGGTCCTCTCATCGCCGAGGAAATCCATCGCCGCATGGGCG
>JBLMXG010000396.1:0-3559 GCA_050257635.1 Chloroflexota bacterium | reverse complement strand
CAAGCCCAGCGACAGCCAGATCAAAGAGGCGTTGGCGGGCAATCTGTGCCGCTGCGGCACGCACACGCGGATCTTGCGGGCGGTCAAGCGGGCGTCGGGCCAGAAGGTATAAGGGAGGAGCGATGAAGAGCAAAAAGATCGATTTCACTCGCAGACAATTTCTCAAAGGCACCGGCGCCCTGGTCGTCGGCTTCAACCTTCTTTCGCCCGCCCGTCAGGTACTGGCGCAATTTGCCACCTTGCCCTCCGGCGACATCGACCCGACATCGCTCGATTCGTGGATTGCGATCAGTCCGGAAGGCAACGTGACCTTCTACACCAGCAAAGTCGAAATCGGCACCGGTACTCTCACGGCCTTGGCGCAGATCGTGGCTGAAGAGCTCGACATGCCTTTGTCGCGCATCAAAATGGATTCCGGCGATACCTCGCGCACGATCGAACAGGGCTCCACCGTCGGCAGCCGCACGATTGAGCGGGCCGGTCCTCAGGTCAGGCAGGCTGCAGCGGCTGCGCGACTGGAGCTACTCAAACTCGCTTCCGCGCGTCTGGGCGCACCGGTCGACAAGTTAATCGTAACGGACGGCGTCGTAAGTATCGCTGGCGATGCTGCGAAGAAAGCCTCCTACGGCCAGCTGATCGGGGGCAAACGTTTCAACACCAAAATCACGGCGACCGGTACGGGTTTCGACATGAAAGTTGCGCCCGAGGTCAAACCCAAAGATCCGAAGAGCTACAAGATCGTCGGCAAGCCGCTGAAACGCATGGAGATGCCGGGCAAGCTCACCGGCGAATATGTTTACGCCCACGATCTGCGCCTGCCCGGGATGCTTCACGGCCGCGTTGTCCGGCCGCCGGTGGTTAACACGGCTCCGTTAAACATCGACGAAGACTCCGTGCGCCCTATTCCCGGTTTTGTCAAGGTCGTGCGCGAGGGGAGTTTTGTCGGGGTTGTTGCCAAGACGGAGTGGGCGGCGATCAAAGCGGCGGAAGCTCTGAAAGTGACCTGGGATGCACCCAAAACAAAACTGCCGGCCAACCGCGACGAGCTTTACACCTATTTAAAAAATACCAAACCGGTGCGCACGCAGAAGGCCGTCGAAAAGGGCGATCTGACCGCGGCGTTTGGCCAGGCGAAAAAAACTTATCAGGCGAGTTACCGCTGGCCTTTTCAAATGCATGCGATGATCGGCCCTTCTTGCGCGATTGCCGATGTCAAAGGCAATCGGGCGACCATCTGGTCAGGGCCCCAGGGGCCGTTTCGGACTCGCGGCACCGTCGCCAAGCTCCTGAAACTTCCCGAGCAGAATGTGCGCGTTATCTATTACGAAGCATCCGGCTCTTACGGCCGTATGAGCACCGATGACGGCGCCGAAGACGCGGCGCTGATGTCGCGCGCCGTTGGCGCTCCCGTGCGCGTGCAGTGGATGCGTCATGACGAACATGGTTGGGAGCCCAAAGGACCGTCCCAGCTCGATGAGATCAAAGCCGCCGTCGATGGCGACGGCAAACTCATCGCCTGGGATTACGTTGATTACGGCCAGCCCTGGACGGCATCGGGAGTTACGCCGCTCCTGGCTTCGCTCCAGGTTGGCATCAAGCCCCAAAACCCAGGTTCATCGAACGGCACGCAAGGCGGCGGTGAAATTTACGGCATTGCGAATCAAAAAATCATCGCTGAGCACATCAACTGGCACTTTCCCGAGCCGATTCCGCTGCGCACCAGCAATTTGCGCGCTCCGGGCGACGTGGCGCGTTGCTTTGCCAGCGAGTCCTTTATGGATTAAATCGCCGCCGACCTGAACACAGATCCCGTGGAATTCCGGCTGCGTCATTTAACCGAAAACAAACGCGGCACCGACTGCCTAAAAGCCGCCGCCGATAAGATCGGCTGGCAGAGCCGTCCATCCCCTGCCCCCGCCGGCGGCGCCAACATCGCCAAAGGTAGAGGTATTGCGATGACGCAACGCGCCAACGCCTATGCCGCCGCGGCGGCCGAGATCGAAGTAAACAGGTCCACCGGCCAGATCGTCGTGAAGCGCGTCGTTTGCGCCCATGACTGCGGTCTCATCGTGAACCCCGACGGCGTGCGCAACCAGGTGGAAGGAAACGTCATCCAAGGCGTCAGTCGCGCGCTTTTGGAAGAAGTCAAATTCGACAGCAAAGGCGTCACGAGTCTCGATTGGGCCAGCTATCCGATTGTAAAGTTTCCCGATATTCCGGCGGTGGAAGTCGTGCTCATCAATCGGCTCGAAATGGCCCCGCTCGGCGCGGGCGAACCGGCGACCATCCCGGTGCCGGCGGCGATTGCCAACGCGATTTTTGATGCGACGGGCGCGCGCTTGCGCGAAGCGCCGTTCACGCCTGAGCGGGTGGTGGCGGCGATGAAACGAAAGACGTGATCGTGGTCGTGTGTCGTGATCGCGACTAGGAACGACTACACGGCTTCCCGATGCATCGTCGCGGCTCACCGAATATCGTATCCTGAAGAAACTTACAGGTTATCGCGCTTGGAACGTGATCACGAAGCACGAACACGATCACGGTTTTTTCCGCTCAGCTTTTTCTCCGGAATTGTTTGAGGAAGCCTTCCACCTCAAGTTCCTTGAGGAATTTCGTGTCGATATAATCTTCAGGCCGTTTATTCTTAGCGGCCGGCACGCGTGTAGCGACTTCGTCGATGGCGTTGCGCAACCCTTCGAGATTGGGATAGGCGCTATAGTCCGTCACTTGCAAAAAGCTTTGATAGGTCGCTTCTAGGATCTCGGGGTCGGCAGTCATTAGATACTTGGTGACGATCTTTTTGGTTTCGTCCTTGTGCGTCGCCGCGTAGTGAATGCCCTGGATGAATCCCTTCAGGAAACTCTTCACGATCTGTGGATGCTCGCGGCTGAAACGTGTGGTGGTCTCGATGATCGTTTGCGGATAGGGAATGCCCAGCTCCGCGATGTTAACCAAGATGGAAAGGCCCTGCTTCCTGGCGGTCAAATCCAATGGGGGCGAAACCAGCGTAGCGTCAAGCGCCCCCGCCAATATGGCTTGCAGGCGGCTGGGCTGCGTACCGCCCTGAAGAATGACAAAGTCTCTAGTCGGATCCAGGCCAAACTTCTTGCTCACCAACCGGATGGCGGTATCGGTTCCTGACCCGATGCGGCTGATGCCGACTTTTTTTCCTTTGAGCTGGCTCCACGTGGTAATTCCTTTGGCCGCAACGACGCTGTAAGGAAGGGTATTGACCGCAGCGGCGATGATAATACTGTCCGCCCCCTGGGCGCGCGACGCAATCGCGGTTGGACCCGAATTGATGGAAAATTGGACGCCTCCGGACCGGGCGACCTGCGCCAGGAGCGATCCCGATTCGAAGAGGACCACCCGAACATCCAGGCCGCGCTCGCGCCACAGGCCCGCATCCTGGGTAAGATAGGCGTAGACTATACTTACGGCTGGGCCGGCGACACCGACCATCAGCGGGCTTTCAGCCCGCGCGCGATAAGGAGAAACAACGGCAAAAACCAATACCGCAAGTATTTGGATAGAAAACCGCTTCTTTAGCTGCACGCTC
>JBLMXG010000395.1:0-4777 GCA_050257635.1 Chloroflexota bacterium | reverse complement strand
CGGAGGTTTTTGAGCGGCCCACGGATTCGGTAGATGTACACATCCTCCTGCGGCTGGCGGTAAGTCGTTCGCACGCGAACGACGTCGCGCTCGTCGGCGACGACGTAGTACAACTCGTACTGGCGAAAAAACCCGGCAAGGGTGGAATAGCTTTCCCCTTTTTCTTTGCGCGTTTCGATCGATACCGCGATGTAATCTTTCCCCGCGAAGCCGAAGCTCACCATGATATGGGCGATTGCCTTGCCCGCCCAATACACGGCGATGAGATCCACCGAATCGAGCTTACTGAGATCATAGGTTCGGTTTTCCCAACGCGGGTCGAAGTCGGTTTCGGTCCGATAGTTGAAATTTCTTACATTGTGAATCGTGATCCTGTCACCGCTGATAGTGGCATAGGAAGTCAGCGCCACCTCGGGCTGCCAGTCACGATCGTTCGACGGACGAATCTGAACCCAGAGCGCAAGAAGCGCGGTAAAAATGATCAGGTAAACAGCCCATGCGCGACGGTAACGGCGGTTAAGGACAAAAATCAAAACGGTCGCTAAAACAAAAGCGGCGGCAAGCCCCGCTCGTAAACTCTCCCCCGGAATCGGTGAATAATAGATCGCTCCTGCCGCCCAGGCAGTCATCAGCGCGACTATCACCCCCGCGATAATCCGGATGACAATTTTCACCGAACCGCCTCGACGGAAGCGAAGTTAGATCGGCAACAACGCCGTTTCTGACATGTTTCCACACGCTCTCCGACTCCGCGTGGAGCTTCAACAGGAGCGTATAGCAAGAACAAGTCAGCTATCTATTGGACTTTGGTCTAATACGGAAGCGGGCGCGCTGATCCGCATTCTATAGCGGTTAAACCGATTGCCGCCCTCTTTGAGAAAAGAAATAGACCAACAAAATAACCGGTATCACCGACCAGGCTATGGCTTCGATCACGGATGCTCCTTGGGCTAAGGCACTCAAGACGATCAGCAGATTGATGATTGCCGCCGTCACGCAAGGCCACCAACCCCAATTTTGCCCCAGCAGTCCGCCGATAACGAACAAAATATAAAGAAGCGCGATAACCACGATAAATAGTCCGCGCATGACCGCCACCGCGCCGATCATGGGCAACAGTAATAGTCCCTGGCCAAAAAGGTTTCCGCCCAGCCGCACCCAGTTGAACCCTCTCAGTAAACCGGCAACGCCCTGCAGGAACGCCAACAAGAGAATGATTTTAAAGCTCAGCGATTTACCCATAAAGCCCTCCGCTTCATTGCCTGTCTATCCGCTCCCAATTTTGCTTATTGTCCGCCTCTCATTCACTGGGTGAGTTCGTTATCTCGCGTTTCCGGTGTCGGAGTAAATAGGCGCATCGCTCCTAGGGGCAGTCCGAGAATTCTCAACGGAACATTTAACAGTTCCACGCCCACGTCCGAGGGTGACAAATATGTGACGTCGGGCCGTTCGAGGGGTCCTGTAACTCGGACAGGAATCCCCACCAGAGACCCGCCTAACATAGAGCTAATTACAGGTATCCGCGCGATCACATCGTCGATCGGCTTAAGAACAGCGATGAGGCCTTTCCCGTCGACCTGCTTGAGTTCCAGGTCGACTTTACCCTGGCCGCTCAAGTTGAGCTGGGATGACGCAACATTGATTTCATCCCCTACAAGCATCTTGCCGTCAATCCTACCCTTGACACCGATAAATCGGTAGGGAAATGTCTCCCGATCTAGATCGGGGAACGCTACTTTGAAGTCACCGGTCGAATTGAGGTAGTCGAACGTAGCATCAATCCCTGGAGATCGAATGAACTCACCGTCACGGGCGCTAAACTCAAAGTTGCCTTTCAGAGACCGCAGCAGTTGGCCTCGATTTCCGCGCCCCGCGAGGCGAGCCGTTAAAGAATAGATTCCCTTTACGTCGTTTTGCTGATTCGTGAGGCAAACCGCGGTGGGCTCGAGTGGCGCATCCGTAGCCGAGAGTCGAAGATCGATTCCGATATCTGCGCCGACCATATCCACGCGTCCGCTAGCTGTAATTCCGCATGCGACTCCGCGATCGATATCTACCCCGATTCCAGACTCTGAAAAGGAGGCCGTTGCCTCGAGCGGGCTAAAGTTGAACCGGTCGAATACGAAGCGGTCCGTCTTGAGACGGATCGTGCCTGCAACATCAGGCATTGTCGCGAAACCGCTTCTTTCTTGTATTCCGTCCTTGCTTTTGCCGCCGAAGTTACGCTGAAGATTTTCCCAATCGACCCGGTCTCCGGTTATGTCAGCATCCACCCGCAGCTGATTTTGTGCGCTGCTGATTCTCCCGGATACCCAGAGGTGCCCCTCGCTCCACTGTAAATCTGCGGATAGGACTTTGACGCTTTCTCCGCTTGCCTCGATGCTAAAGTTTTCGATCAAAGCGTCCTCTGTGGCCAAAGGGATTAATAAATTTCGCCCGCTTAATTGCCCGTCGGCCGAGAGGGTGACTGGCTCTGCCAGCGCCGCGCTCATCTGAATGTTGCCGTTTAGCGAACTACCTTTCATCGGGAAACCGGCGAATATTTTGTCGATGGTTTGGTCGGTCAACTCACCGCTGAAAGACCCATCGAGATTCTCCTTGGCGATTTGCAGCGTCATCCGGGCGCGCCTATTGCCATCGTGTATCTCGACGTTTCGCAAAGTAAGCATCCGCGGTTGCTTCACCGCGTCGAGCGAAAGTTGCACTCCGCTCGCGGCGATTACCTGCCCGCGAAAAGAGATGTCGCCAGCCGCGCCCCACCCGAGATGCGTTGCGGTCATTTTCAAAGGTGAACGAAGCTTCACGTCCTTGGGCAACTCAAGGTAACGGCTGAGCCATTGCGTCATTTGCTCACCGATGGTTCCCATCCCGCTCATCTCAAAACGAGTCGCTTGTCGATTTTTGTACGCGAATGTTCCGCTGCCAGTGAAGATGGTGTCGGACACCGAGACCGCTGCGTCGGAGAATTGAATTTTCCCGGGAATGACATTGAATTTTCCCCGCGACAGTTCGAGCCTCTCCGGGGCATCCCGGTGTCTTATCTCAACTTGGTTCAATGTCCCCGTGCTCGAGAAAACCCACTGCCCGGGATCGTCATAGGGGCCCGTAAGAGCGAGATCCCGCAAATCGATTTGACCGCGCACCGATTGCAATTTTTCAAATTGCGGCCGTAAGGATTCAAAGCTGCGAAAGCATGTGGCGGCTTGCTGCAAGTCCAACAAGGCTCGTTTCGACTCAATTGCTATTTGTCGGCTGCCGTCATGATGGAAAGTCACGCCAAAGCCGGCGAAGCTGGAACGCCCCGCTATTACCTTCGCATTTTTAAGGCTGATGCTCTTTGCGTCAAAGTTTAGTTGGCCGGATCGAATGGCGATTGGAAACGGCACTGACCCGTAATTAGCGCTAACGTTAGCTTTGGAAATGGCTACGACCGGTGAGATGGCGTCAACAGTCTCGCCGAGAATTAATCTGCCGGACAGTTCCCCTGCAACGTTTTGCAACTTTTGCAATTCCCTGCGGGCGGCTTCGTTGTGCACCACCTTCAGCAGAACGGCTTGAAGCTCCGGCGCGCCGCTGCGCACCAGAATATCAAGGTGAAAGGGGGGTCTCTTACCTTCAAAACCGAGTCCGAGTTTGCCGTTCCATCCCTGCGCCGTTCCGAGATTCGCCACAATGTCTTTGGCTTCCAGGAAACCATGCGACAGCTGCACGGACGCGCTCACATTTGTCAGTTCAAGTTCCGGGTCCGGGATGAAGATTCTAAAGTCACGGAGCAATCCCGAAAGGACGACATTCTTGCCTAACGCTAAGTCAGCGAACGAGCGGCCCCCAGCTTGAATACTGATCTCTGAAATGGTTCCAGCGGGTGCATAGCGCAGAATTCTCTTGACGCCTTCAGCCTCATCGAACAACCGCATCGCCATCCCGCCCACTTCCGCGATGTCAATGCCTCGAGCTTTAATGCCAGCGGCAATCGAGCCCGCATCGATTTTAAGCTGGCCGGAACCCCTGAGGCGCGGCGAACCGAGGTCTAGCTGTTCTATATTCACCCGTAACGCGCCACCTTCATAACGGATTCCACCCTTTAACGCTTTTACTTCCAGCGTTGCCATATTTCCATTGCGCGCGAAGACGATCGGCTCAGTAGACCCGGCAATCGACGCCTTGAGTTTCCGCAGGCCGACGGCTGCAAGTTTTACCTCGAAGCTCGCCTCACCATTCTGCGCATATTCGAAACCTCGGAGGGGTAGAAGAGCGAGAGATTCTTTGACCTTGAGTCGTCTAACTGCAACCTCCAGCGTTGAAGCGAAGGGTTCTGGAGAAACTCTCGCGTCGATCTTCAATCCTTCCCACAGATTCGAGCGGGCGACGAGATTAACGCCCAGCTCCGTAGACGAAAGGACAACTCGAACCGCTACGTTTTCGAGACTCAAGGCCGCGCTAGGGCCTATTCTGATTTCCGCCGTTCCATCAGACACGTCGATACGAGGCGCGGGCAACTCTTGCGTCAATCCAACCAATGCAGATTGAATCTGTTTTTCCAGCTCTTCGATATCGAGCGGCTCTTCCGATCTCGCGGGTAGACGAATTCTAATATGGGGCTCTTCAAGAAGCGCCCGGCGCAAAACGAAACGGCCTCTGAGCAAATCAAGTATCGACGGATAGATTTTAGTGGTTTGAACCGAACCCTGGGCTCTATTTTCGAACGAAATCCTTGCGTTCTCTATCAGCACCGCGGGTTGGGGAAGCCAGACAAAAGCGATTTTCGCGAACGTCA
>JBLMXG010000394.1:0-12041 GCA_050257635.1 Chloroflexota bacterium | reverse complement strand
AGATGCTCGATGCGATTGCCCACCGACAAAGCGACGCCGTCACCCTTGCGCACGCCAAGTGACAGTAACCCCTTCGCAAGTCGATTGACTCGGGCGTTGAGTTCGCCGTAAGTCGTTTCGCGAAACTTGTCTCTGGCGGCGATCTTAAGCGGAAATTTCCCCGCGTTCCGCCGCAGGCCGTCATGCATCAGTAAGGGAATGCTCGCGCCCATAGTTTAATTTTGGATTTTGGATTTTCGATTATCGAAAAAAAAAGCCTATGGAACCGCGGCAAATAGTTCGATACTCGTACTCTGACAATCCAAAATCCTCATCTGCCTTTCCAATTCGCCGGCCGTTTCTCCACGAATGCCCGCGGCCCTTCCTTGGCGTCTTCGGTTTGCATCACCATGCTCTGCAAATCGGACTCGTAGCGCAGTGCCTGATCGAGCGTCATCTCGCTGCCTTTGTAAATCGCCTCTTTTATATAGCGCAGGGCGAGCGGCGCCCCTTTGAGAAATGACTGCGCCATTTTCTCGCCGGCGGGGACGAGTTGATCGTAAGGGACCAACTGGTTAACCAAACCGATGCGATGGCACTCCGCCGCGTCGTAAAGCTCGCCGGAGAGACAGATTTCCAAAGCTTTTGGAATGCCGACTAGTCGCGCCATGCGCTGGGTGCCGCCCGAGCCGGCCATGAATCCGAGCCGCACTTCGCTGAGTCCGAGGCGAGCCCCTTGTGCCGCGATACGAATATCGCAGGCCAGGCTCATCAACAGTCCCGTACCGACGACGTAGCCGTGCAAGAGCGCCATGGTGATTTTGTTGATCGCGGCAATAGCCGGCGCCGGAGTCCCGGGAATCGCCGAGTATTTCGCCTGGCGGGCGATAAGCGGAGACTCCGCCGGCTCCGCCGCTGCGGCGGCATTCAGACGCGCGCGGTCTTTGATATCTCCGCCGACGGAGAACGCTCGCTCCCCGTTCGCCTTGAGGATGACGACTTGGACGTTTTGATCCTCTTCCGCTTCTCGGCAATGTCCGACGATGGCTTTCACCATATCGCGGTTGACCGCGTTCAGGGCTTCCGGCCGATTGAGTGTGATCCATGCAATCCTGTCTTTGACTTCGTAAAGTACTTTCTCGTCCGCCACGTTGTGCTCCATTTTGGATTTTAGATTTTTCGATTACCGGAAAATGATCAAAGCCCACACCGTTATGCGGGGCCGACAATCCAAAATCCGAAATCGAAAATCTAAAATGGCTACTTCCCCTTCCACACCGGCGCGCGCTTTTCGGCGAATGCGCGCGGGCCTTCCTTGGCATCTTCCGTGCTGCCGATCAAAGCGGAAAGATCCGCTTCCAACCGCAGTCCTTCTTCGAGCGGCAGCTCCACGCCCTTCTCGATCGCTTCTTTAATAAACGCCACGGACATCGGCGCGCCTTTGAGGATTCGCCCAGCGAGATCCTCTGCCGCTTTAAGCACATCAGCAGATGGCACGGCGTTGTTTACCAAGCCCAGTGATTTTGCTTCGAGGCCGCTCACGGTATCGCCGGTCAGACACATTTCCATCGCCTTGGTGACGCCCACCGCACGCGTTAAACGCTGCGTCCCGCCGGCGCCGGGGATGATGCCGCGCCGTACTTCCATCAGTCCGAGCTTCGCGTCCTCCGCTGCCACCCGCAGATCGCACGCGAGCGCGAACTCCAACCCGCCGCCGACGCAATAGCCGCGGATCGCCGCGATTGTCGGCTTGGTGATCGCGGCCACAGCGCGCGCCTGGGTATAAATTTTGTTGGTCAATTTTTGTTGGCGCCGCTCAATCGGTGAAAACACCGTCTCCGCGCGTTCCTTTAAATCCATGCCGGCTGAAAAAGCCTTTTCCCCTGCGCCAGTAAAAATTGCCACGCGAACCCCACCGTCCTCTTCGACCTGCCGGCACGCTTCGATGATCTCTTGAGTCATTTGCCGGTTCATCGCGTTCATCGACTCCGGCCGGTTGAACGTGATGAAAGCGATCTGATTTTGTACCTTATAAAGGATCGTTTGAAATTCCATTACACACCATCATTGCTTCCAAATTCGAAATTGTTTCAATCATCCATGCCCGCTGGCGCATGCTCCCGGTGGCATCAGGGCTTAATGCGGCGGTTCCTCGAAGGACACGGAGCTATCGACACTCTGGAAGTCTCTGAGCGACTATTTGCCCATCGCTTTTCGCTCATGCGCAAGTTGTTCGAGAAAGGACAAGTCCAACAGTTCTTTGACGTTCAATTTCATGCCGGCTAGGTTTTTATCGTTGGCAACGACATTCTCCATCGCTTTCGCAGTGACGATCGGCAGTCCCGGCGTCACCTGGCTGTAGACCCGGCGGGTTTCTTCCAATTCCTCCGTGTTGTTGGAGCGATAGTATTCGCCCAGATATTTGAGCACGCGGTCTTTGTTTTTTTCGTCGCGGTAGAAATCCATCCCGTCCGCCAAGCCGCGCATGAAGTTCATCACGGTCTCTCGCTCCGCGTGAATGAACGACTTGGTCGTCACCGGACCGGCGATCGTGTACTCGAAATCCTCTTTAGAAAAATCGATAAACGTCGGGTAGCCCGCCTTGCGCGCCTTGAGCGTGAACGGGGACTGGAGCACCGTCGCTTGGACTTGTCCGGTCGTAAGCGCCGTCCAACGGTCTCCCTGACCGCCGACGCCGACAATCTGCACATCCTTGTCGGGAACGAGCCCGAGACGTCGCGCCGCGAGCCGCGCGATAAAATCGGTGCTCGATCCGAGCTGGCTGACGCCGATTCTTTTTCCCTTCAGGTCTTCGGGGCGCTTGATCGACGGATGTGCCGCCAAGATGTAATCGAGCTTGTTGCCGACCGCGCCGATGAACTGAAACTCCTTTGCGCCCTGCGCCCATGCCGCAACCACAGTGGATGCGCCCTGAAGTTGTAGAAGCAAATTACCGGAAAGCGCGGCCTGGATGCCCATGAGACCGCCCCTGATGTAGATAGGTTCAAGTTTCAGGCCGTACTTTTCAAAAGAACCGGAGCGGTAAGCAACCCAGAAATAGCTGGAGGAACCGCCGAGCGGATAACCAACTTTCAATTCTCTGAGCGGTTTGGACTGGGCGAGAGCGAGAGGCTGATACAACAGGCTGAGGATGGCAAGAGCGATCTGTGCATAAACCACCAGGCGCAATTTTCGATTTTGGATTTTAGATTTTGGATTGCCGAACAAAGCATCGGAACAATTCGATCGTTTCATGATGTCCTCCTGTCTTCCATCGAAAACCCAAAAAGCATCAGGCCAGCTCGAAGCACGGCAGCTTGATCGCCGGGTCATGGGTCTGCTCAAAAACCACTCGGACCCGGTCGCCCAGCTTCACCTTTTCTTTGTTCGCTCCAACCAGCTTGCTCTCGACGATCACGCCTTCGTCCATGATCACATTGATGTAGTAGATCGGCACTTCGTCCTTAAAGGCTGGATTGCGCGGCACGCGCACCAGGGTGAAGCTGTGGATCTTGCCCGTACCCTTGGAGTCAATCCAGTCCAGGTCGCTGAAACAGTCAACGCAGGCGACCCGCGGAAAGAACTGCACCTTGCCGCAGGATTTGCATTTTTGCAGTAAAAACTTTCCGCTGGCCGCGCCTTCCCAGAAAGGCTGATCGACTTTGTTGACCTTCGGGACGCTCTTCTGTGGTGTTCTCGCTTCAGCCATCACTTCCTCCTTTCCATCACCAGCGCGGCCGTGGTGCCGAGGTTGCGGCCGTAGTTGAGCCAGCCGATGCCCGTGACCAGCGCCCGCTCGGCCCGTTTCACCTGATGTCCATCCGCCTCGCCGCGCAGTTGGCGCAGCGCCTCGACGATGTGCAGATAGCCGCCGGCGAGGCCAGCCTGCCCGACGGACAATTCGCCGCCCCCCGTATTGACCGGGAAATCGCCTTTGTAAGTCAGATCATGGGCATCGACGAATTTGCCGCCTTCTCCCTTATTGCAAAACCCCAAATCTTCGATCTGGATCATCACCGCGATCGGATAGTCGTCATAGATCTCGAACAGATCGATCTCCTCGCGCCTTACTTCTTGAAAGATGCGTTCGCCGACGACTTTCTGACCGAAAGTTGTCTTGTCCGGCAGCATGTTGGCAACCTGGTAGTGCGAGATTTCCGCATCGGTCACGAGATAGACAAGTTTGTCGGTGATCTGTTTGGCTTTTTCTTCGGACGCGAGGATGATGCACTCTGCTCCGGAACAAGGCATCACGCAGTCGAACAGCCGGATCGGATCAGAAATCATCCGCGAATTGAGATAATCCTGCATGGTCATGGGCACGCGAAACAGCGCCTGCGGATTGTTGAGCGCGTTCTCGCGCTGGGCGATGGCGATCTTGCCGATCTGCTCCAACGTCGTGCCGTATTGTTCCATGTGCAGCCGTTGAATCAGAGCCATCAGCGAATTAGGCCCGCCGTAGCCGTAAACATCGACGAAATTGCCGCGCTGATATTCCAGTTGCCGCTGGGTCGGCATGCTGCGGTCAAAAGAGTTGCCGCCGACCAACACGGCCACGTCGATGTGGCCGCATTCGATCGCATCCGCGGCGCGCCTGATGCTCATCACGCCGCCGGCGCCGCCATAGTCGCCGTTGAGCACCCAGTCGACTTCCAGCCCCAACTGCTCAGCGACATGGGGCGAATAGTCCGGACTTGCCTGCGTTGTGATCGAAAAGCCGCGCAGATCTTTTTTGTGCAGCCCCGTCCGCCTCAACCCGTCGCGAATCGCCTCGGCGTAGTAGGAAAGCGCCGACGCTTCGGACTTGCGCGAATACTCCGTCGAGCCATAACCGACAAAACAAACCTTCTTACGTCGCATCCTCGCTCCTTTTAGTGATAGGTTTAAGGCACGAGCCGTAAGTCATGAGTTGAGTCTCACCGCACCACCTCCCACATGCCTCGCGCGTCAAGCCTCATGCCTTAAAAACTTCTCGCCCACCGCCCGGTCCAGTTCTGCCTCCCGGCCGTAGAGGAGGCGCATCAAGCGCGCCTCGCGATAGAACCCCTCAAAGGGAAACTCCTTGCATACGCCGTAACCGCCGTGAATCTGAATCGCGACGTCGGCCGCTTGAAAGGCCATTTTTGCGGCGCGCTTTTTCGCCAGCACCGCTTCGTCAAAATAAGGCAGCTCATGATCGCAGCGCCAGGCAGCCTCAAGGGTGAGCCAAGTGCAAGTCCGAATGTCGACGGAAAGGTCCGCCAGCATCCATTGAATCGCCTGACGTTGCGCCAGCGGCCGGCCAAAAGTCACCCGGTTACGCGCATGCTCAATAGCGCTCGCCAGACAGCGCGTCCCGATCCCCAAAGAGCGCGCCGCCATGTTCATCTGTTCGGCGGCGATCACAGCGCCGGCTTCGTATTCGTAGCCCAGCAGCTGCGCGTTGGGAATTTTGCATTGCCGCAACATGAGGCGCGCCACCGTTGCATCGGTGGTCAGATCGACTTCGTCGGTGACGGTAACTCCCGGTGCGGCCCGTTCGACCGCAAACAGCCCCAAGCGCTGCGTCCCTTGCTCCCGCGCCGGCACTAAGAAGAGATCGGCTTGCGCAGTGGAGACAAAAATCGACGAGTCGCGCAGAATCGTTCCGTCGGGTTCCTGGCGATAAAGCGTTTGCAGTCGGTTAAGCCCGCCGCTCTGGTGCGCATCTTCGAAAGCCAACGCCAGTCTGACTTTGCCGTCTGCCAAACGCTCGCCGTAGTCGCTCTCAAACATAAACGCAGGAATCGAAACCGGCCGGAACGGCAAAATCGTCCGGCCGAACTCGCGGTGGATCAGCACCCGAGCAACCGCGCTCAGCGCTGAACCGCCGACACGCTCCGGTAAATCGGGCACCCACAATCCGACCTGCCGCGCCCGTTCCGTCAGCGCGTTTTTCAAATCGGGTTGGAGCTCCCGGCGCGCCGGCGCGCCGGGTGGGAGAAACGGCTCTCGCTGCTTGAGATACTCGCCTTCGCGGCCGATCAATTCGCGCTCGACGAATTGCGCCGCCGTGTTCCTGATGAGTCTTTCGTCTTCGCTGAGCTTGAGATCCATAAATTTCCGTTAGGCATTAGGCAACGTTGTGGGGAAGCGGATGGCTACGACCTATGGTAATTCGAGCGCCTGAGGGCCGTCGCGAAACAGGCCGCGCTGGATGATGTGGCGCTGAATTTCCGACGGCCCTTCGACAATCCGCGTCGCCCTGGCGTGCCGAAAGGCCCGCGCAAGGACGTGGTTCTTGCGCAGCCCCGATGGTCCGGCAACTTCGAGAGCAAAATCGATGACCCGGTGCAATAGCTCGGTCGCCATCAATTTCACATTCGCCGCCTCGGTTCGCACATCCATTTTTTCATCAGCCATCCAGGAGCCCAGATATGTCAGCGTACGCAGGGCCTCGAGCTCGCCCAGGAAATGGCCGATTCTCCCGACGAATTTTTCCCCTTCCTTCGGATCATGACGCAATAAATCTCGCACAACACGGAGCACTCGCAGCGATTTCCCATGGGCACGAATCCCTACTTGGAACCGGCGGGCGCCAAGCCAGGCTTGATTGAGCGCCCAGCCGTGGCCTACTTCACCGAGCACCTGCGATTTATGCACCCGGCAATCTTCGAAAACCAGCTCGCAGGGTTCTGTGCCGGCGAGGGTCGCAATGCTGCGCACCACGCGATAGCCCGGAGTGCCGGTATCGACGAGGAAGCAGGTCACCCCCTCGCGCCCCTGGGTGCCCGGCAGCCGGGCAAAAAGCTGGACGAAGTCGGCGACATCGGCAAAGGTGGGAAACATCTTCGTGCCGTTTATGATAAAATCGTCGCCGTCGGGCGTGGCGGTGGTTTGCATCATCGAAGGGTCTGCGCCCGATGCCGGCTCGCTTAAACCGAACGCCGAAGTCTTCTCCCCGCGGATACAGGGCCAGAGATACTTGTCGATCTGGTCGCCCTTACAGTTATAAAGGATATTCGAGACATGGTTGCCGAATTCGAACGGGATCGAGCTTTTCTCCAGTTCCTCGGTCACCGCGATCATGGCGACATTGCTCACCTGCGCGCCACCATATTCCCTCGGCACGTCGAGATACCAAAGGCCCTTCGCTTCGGCTTTTCTCTCCAGCTCGTTCATGATCCCGAGGTACCGTTGGATCTCGGGATCCTGGCTCGACCTAACCCGGCTCTTCCAGCGGCTGCCTTCGAAAATATCCGGCGCATCGATAAATTCCGCCTCCAAGGAAACAAGCTCGCCGCGAACGAACTCTTCAACGATGCGGCGCAGGCTTTCTTCATCGGGCGAGAGACGAAACTCCATGACCGAGCGAATCCTTAACTCACTGAAATGAAATATCGAGCGCGCATGATGACTTCACAAGGAGACAACGTCCCCTTATCACACCTTCTGCGCTCAGCGAAAGACCATGCCGACGTTGACCAGCCCATGGACTCCATGCTAAGCGAAGGACCATGTCGGTAAGAATCAAGTAGTCGAAGCATCGGTTTCCCCAAGAAATCAGAGCAAGAGAAATAATAGACTCGCGCGCAAAACTTTGCTAGATTGCGCCGCTCTGGACAAGAGAGTCATCGGGGGCCGGGCGTTTGAAAGGAGTATTCTTTGAAGATCACACCCGCAGCATTATTCAGCTTTTGTGCATTCGTTTTTTTCTGCGTGTTTGTGTATCTGGCCGGAGAGTGGCGCCTTCAGGCGCGGCTCTATCCCTGGGCGGTCGGAATTCCAATGGTTATACTTGCGTTCGTTCAAGTCATCTTCGACTTGAAAGGGGTCAAAGCCAAAGAATCGGCCGACGCGACGCCGGTGGACTTCCAATTTACCCAAGAAATTGACCCCGTGACGGCTAAGAAGCGAGCCATCGTTATGTTCGCCTGGCTCGCCGGATTTTTTGGGTTAATCGTGCTGCTCGGTTTTCCCATCGCAATCCCCATTATGATGTTCGCGTATTTCAGATTCCAGGGCGGTGAATCGTGGGGTTTATCGATCACGCTGACCGTCATCGCCTGGCTGTGTTTTTACGGCCTGTTTGTCAAATTACTAAACCTGCCGTTCCCGGAAGGGCTAATCGTCTCATGGCTGGGATTGGCTTGACACGGCCTGCAGTGCCCTGGATGCGAACCGAGAGGGCCTCTATGACGCCGCGATCGCGAGGATTCCGTGTTTACTAGAGATCCGGAGAATAAATTTTTTAATCAACTCGAGGAGGTTTAGGACATGAACAAATTTTTGGCTTTGACCGTCGCCTCATGCGCTTTGTTCTGGACGACGACCGTCAAGGCGCAAGAGCCTTTCTACAAGGGGAAAACCATCACCATCCTAGTGGGCACGAAGGCCGGAGATGTTTACGATCTCTACCCGCGCATGTTGAGCGATTACTTGACAAAGTACATTCCCGGCAATCCGAACATTATTATTCAAAATGTGCCGGGAGCTGCTTCGCTGATAGCCGCCAATCAGGTGTACAACGTCGCCAAGCCTGATGGCCTCACGATCGCTGCCATCTATCCCGCCCTCTACTTTGAGCAATTGATCAAACGCCCCGAAGTCAAGTTCGATTGGAACAAATTCGGCTGGATCGGCAGCACCGTCACTTCGAACCATCTCATGTACATGCGTTCCGACACTCCGTACAAAACTTTCGAAGATGTCCGGAAAGCGACAACCGCGCCCAAATGCGGTGCGACGGGAGTCACCTCCACGGGTTACTACATGCCCAAGCTGGTGGAGGAGACGACTGGAGCTAAGTTTGACATCGTCTCCGGTTATGTATCCGGCCAGGATATCGATTTGGCCGTGGAAAGAGGCGAGCTCCAGTGCCGGGCTTTTACCCTTACAGCATATTTCGCCCGCGAGCCGTTCATCTCTTGGCGCAAAAAAGGTTTCGCTCACGTGCTGTTCCAGACCGGTCAAAAGCGCGATAAGCGGGTTCCGAATTCTCCGACAATTTATGAGCTGATGGATAAGTACAAGACTCCCGCCGCCGCTAGGAGTCTGGCAAAAGTCATTTTGGCATCCGGCGAATTCGGTCGGCCTCTTGTTACCCCTCCGGGAGTCCCCGCGGATCGGCTGAAAATACTGCGCGAAGCTTTCAACAAGTCCGTCAACGATCCCGCTATAAAGTCGGACGCGGAGAAGCGGCGACTGGAACTGGATCCGGCGACAGGCCAAGAGCTGGAATCGTTGGCGAAGGAGGTCATGTCATCCTCTCCCGATGTAGTCCAGCGCGTGCAAAAACTCTTGGGAAAATAATTACACCGGGCGAGGGCACTCGTTTGACACGCGGAAATTTCTCGCGATGCCCTCGCCCTTCGGTCCCCGAGGAGAAAGGACCGCCAAGCTGGCGCGGGCCAATTCCGGATGGGCGTTGGATACGGTTCCATCGCCAGGAGGTCGCGAATAAACCTGCTCGATAGCGAGTCGGTGCCGGCGTGAAAGTGGAAATGCCATAAGCGAAATCATCACCGCAACGGCCGCTATCGACGAATGGCCGAAATCGCTTTATCGGAAAGCAACCCGTAACACGATCGGAGGTCGATCATGTGTCGACGGTCGCGCACCAGACGCAAAGCCAGCTGTGAAAAGTCTGCATCGCCGGATTATTCGAGAGGCATGTCGCGGAGGGCGTACTTTGTCGCCGTGGCGGCCCTTTTGCTCACTTGGCACTCCAACTTGTACGCCCAAGGCTCCCCCTTTCAAGGCAAAACGATCAGGCTCATTGTAGGCTCCAGCTCCGGCGGTGGCTACGATCTTTGGGCGCGTTTGCTGGCTCGTTACTACGGCAAACATATTCCCGGGAATCCTGAAATCATCGTTCAAAACATGCCGGGAGCCGGTTCGTTGGTGGCGGCCAACCATATCTACAAATTGACAAAACCTGATGGACTGACGCTCGGTGCGATTCTCCCCGCGCTCTATTTCGATCAGCTGGTCGGACGCAAAGAAGTCCAATTCGACTGGGCGAAATTCACGTGGATTGGTTCTCCCGAACAGAATGCCCCGCTCCACTACATGCGTGCCGACTCTCCTTACAAAACCATCGAAGATATCCGCAACGCCAAGGAACCGCCCCGTTGCGGCAGCTCAGGAACGGGAACCACCGGGCATTATATTCCGAGACTTCTCGAAGAAACTCTTGGACTCAAGCACACCATTGTGGGCGGCTATCAAGGCGGTTCGGAGATCGACCTTGCGGTGGAAAGAAACGAAGTTGTCTGCTGGTCCCCACTGATCGCGACCTTTTTCGGCCGTGAACCTTATATTGGATGGTATAAAAAGGGCTTCGTACGGGTCCTGGTTCAAATGGGCAAGAAACGCGACCCTCGCCTGGAGAATGTGCCGACCATCTACGAGCTCATGGACCAGTACAAGACCTCCGAGGACGGCAAGCGCCTCGCGCGTGTCGTTTTGAACGCGGCCGCCTTAGGCCGTCCCATCGTCGCACCGCCCGGTATACCGTCCGAGACCGCGAAGGTTCTGCGACAGGCTTATCTCGATACAATGAAGGATCCGGCGCTTTTGGCCGATGTGAAGAAGCGACGCTGGGAAGTGGCCCCGCTCTCGGGCGAAGATCTCTCCGAGATGGCCAAAGAAGTGATCGACCAACCCAAGGCCGTCATCGATCGAATGAAATGGGTTATCGGCCGCGAATGATCGCACGAGGTAGAGCAAGCACGAGAAATCATCGAGCGCAGTCGTGCTCCTAATGAAGGAAATTGCGAGAGGTTTAATTATGATGTCCCGCTGTCGTGGGTTGCCGTTTCGATGTCGCATCAGATCGCGGTTTTCAACGTTAAGTTCGCTGGCGCTCTTCTCAATTTTCGCCGCGGCGCTCTCCAACCCTCTGGGCGTCGAACGGCCGGCGCTCGCTCAAAGCAATTTCTACCAGGGCAAAACCATTCGCTTCATCGTCGGCTTTCAGGCGGGCGATAATCACGATCAGTGGGTGCGTTTCTACGCCCGTTTTCTCGGCAAGCACATTCCTGGCAATCCCGACTTCGTGGTGCAAAACATGCCCGGTGCGGGCGGTATGATCGCCGCGAATTACATCTACAATTTGACCAAGCCCGACGGCCTGACACTCGCCACTGTCGGCGGCGCGCTGTTCATGGCTCAGCTGATCGGGCGAAAGGAAGTACAGTTCGATTGGCCCAAGTTCTCGTGGGTCATGACGCCGGAGCGCGGCGGTCATCTGCTGTTCATGCGCTCCGACGCTCAGGCCAAAAGCCTCGACGACTTGCGCCAAATCAGCGATCCGCCCCGCTGTTCGGCTACCGGCGTCGGCAGCACGGGATACGACGTGCCGCGCTTGCTGCAAGAGGCGTTTGGTTTCAAGTTTCAAGTGATCAGCGGATATCCCGGGGGCGCCGAACAAGACTTGGCGATGGAGCGCAACGAAGTTCAATGCCGCGCGATTACCATCGACGGCTTTTTCGGCCGCGAACCGTTTAGGACTTGGATCAAGAACGGATTCGTCCGCGTGCTGTTGCAAACCGAAAAGAAGCGTAATCCCAAACTCGCCAATGTGCCGACGATCTTCGAGCTGATGGATCAATACAAGATCGCTGGCGCCAAACGGCGGCTAGTAAATTCTTACCTGGGCATATGGGGTTTCGGGTCCCGCCCGATCTTGACCAGTCCCGGCGTACCGTCGGAGCGTCTGAAGATTCTCCGCGACGCTTTCATGAAAATGTTCAAGGACCCCGCAGTGATCGAAGAGATCAAGCGGCGCAACTGGGAAGCCGATCCGGTAGCCGGCGATGAACTCGACGCGCTCGCCAAAGAAGTAGTCGATCAGCCGCCGGAAGTCGCCGCCGCGTTGAAACGCATCTTGAGTAAGTAAAAAACCACTGGACCAGAATAGTTATAATCGCCGCGGACTGATTCACCGCGGTTTCCCCCGAGAGGGTTCTCGCCGCTGGTTTCGCGAGATTCCTCCTCAGCCAACGGTTTCATTTATGGAGAATTTTATTGACCCCTAGTTGATTATGCGGTAATGACCATGGTCCGCGGTGGATAATTTCGTTTAGGAGACGGAAATGCTC
>JBLMXG010000393.1:0-3578 GCA_050257635.1 Chloroflexota bacterium | reverse complement strand
AACTCCGTTTGTCCGGCGCCACGGGCTACTCCTAGTCCTGCGCTTCTTTACGGCTTGCGCCTTCGGCTGTGTTCGTAGTACGTAGACTTTCATGAAAGCTTTCCGAAAGCACGGCAAAATTTTTTTCGCTGATCGCTGCAAGCTTGTTGTTGCTGGGCGCGGGGGAGCTTTATTGGGCTGATGATGTCTGACACACTTGTGTGCGATGGGTAGCGGGCGGCGAGGAGCCCTGGGTAAACAGGAGGCGAGATGAGAGGAAAAGGCCTATTGCGGATAGCGGCATTGTGCGGTTGCGCTTTGATAGGGTTTGCCTTGGCGGCTAGAGCTCAGATTCCACCCCAGGCGGCGGAAGCGGGAAAAAAAGAAGGGGAGGTCGTGCTTTATGGGGCCGTTCCCATAGAGGCGTCCAACCTCATGAGAGATTTATTTGCAAAACAATACGGCATCAAGCTCACGCACTGGCGCGGCGATGCCACGCAGCTCATCAATCGTGCGGTTACCGAGGCGCGCGCCGGCAAGAACAACTTTGATGTCATCCTCGGCAACGAAAGTGTCATGACATCTCTCGACGAAAAAGGACTGCTTGAAGTCTTTGCGCCGCCGGCGGCTAAAGGATTTCCCAAGCAGTTTCGGCAGCCCGAGCAAAGGATGACCCCGTGGCGCGTCTTGCCCTTTGGCATTAATTACAACACCCAATTGCTGAAAGCCGAGACGGCTCCTAAAACGTGGGAGGAACTCCTTGATCCCAAGTGGAAAAAGCAATTTGTCATGGCGAACCCCGGGCTCCACGTAACTACGTTACAGTTCGTCCTTAACCTGGATAAACTCCTGGGCGAAAAATGGCTCAGCGTCGTTGAGGGCTGGGCGAAGCAGGAGCCGCGCCTTACCAGCAATCTAGGCCAGACGGCTCAGGTGCTGATTACGGGCGAGGTTCCCGTCGCCATCAGCTATATCAAAGACAAGTTTCAGCATAACGGACCGATTGACTATGTGAGAATGAACCGCTATCTCGCCTCGGTAAGTTTTGTCGGGATCAATCCAAAGGCGCCGCATCCCAATGCCGCTCGCTTACTGGCGGATTTCTTTCTTGGGCCGGATGTGCAGCGCATCTTCGGCGACATGGGAGAATATGTGATTAATCCCAAGGTCGATCATCGCTTTAAGAAAGAAATCGCCGATGATCAGATCGTGGTCATGCGGCTGCCCTCCAGAGAGGAACTGGACAGCTGGAGCAAGAAGTTTCGGGAGTTGTTCCGATAGCGTGAGCGACATGCTGCTTTAATGCGTTACGGATTCAGCTTTCGGGCGTCCCGGAAAAACGACTGGATTTTTCGCACGCCAAATCGATTGCGGGCAAGTAACAAAGAGGAAAATGTATGATTACAGCCGAAGATCTCAAGGGCATTCTAGCGATGATGCCGGCTTTTACCACGCCGGATGGCGCCTCGCCGCGCGCGAGAGATACCGTCGATACCACTGCGCTCGAGACGGCAGTGGATAAAATCATTCGCGATGGGGTCAACGCCATCGCGGCTATGGGGAGCTTCGGTGAGTTTCATACGCTCTTATGGGAAGAAAAGAAAAAGCTTGCTGAAGCCACAATCGCGGCGGCGCGCAAGCGTGTGCCGGTTTTTATCGGCTGCAGCAGTACCAATCCGCGGGAAACGATGGAGCTGGTGAAATTTGCCGAGCGCGCAGGCGCTGACGGGGTGCTTTGCGCCGTGCCCTTCTACTTCCCCTCGACCGTCGAGAACGCGGTCCAGTTCTATCTCGATTTAGCGGACACATTCCCCAAACTCGGCATTGCCGTCTATCACAATCCTCCTCTGCACCGAGTGACTATTCCGGTGGCGGCGTTTGAAAAACTGCTTACCCGGCCCAACATCGTCGCCATGAAAGACAGCCACCGCACCCCGGCCGCATTCATGGCGCTGATGAAAATGGTCAAGGGCAAGATCAGCGTCTTCTGCAATCAGATGCAAACCTTTCCTTATATGATGTTGGGGGCCGCCGGGTTCTGGTCGATCTCGGCATGGATGGGGCCTTGGCCGCTGCTGCGATTGCGGGACGCCTGCTTCGCCGGGGAATGGGAAACCGCAAAAGAGATCTGTTTAGATATCAATGCGCCGTACAAGACACCCGGAAGGCCCGGCGATCTATTCTGGCGCGAAAATGTGCACAAACTTGAGATCAACGAAGCGGGCTATTGCGTCGCGGGGCCCTTACGCCCGCCTTTCCAAAACGTTCCCGGGGAAATTTATGAGCATGCCAAGCAGCAAGCGCAAGAATGGAGAAAACTTTGCGCCAAGTACCCGGCAAAAAAACTGTAACGGCTGAATTTTTATAATTGATGATCGGTTAGCGAATGACCGATCGAGAAAAATCTCCGGCTTTTCCTCGCCAGTGTCTGGACATGGATTTTAACAGGAAGCCGACTATCGACAGCGGGGGCAATGTCTGTGGGAGCCAACGTACGGCGATATTCTTTTTACTATCGTAGACAGTGGGAAGCGGCCGGGCGAGCGGGCGCTGCACGGGTCGTTGCTCGTGCTGCACGCCATCGCTCGCGTATTGGGCGGCGAGCCGCGCGTGGTTACATTCAAGTCGAGCGAACTGCGACATTGGTGATGCGACAACTCATGCCCCACAAAGAGTTTTCTGAACGCGACGTAATGACGCCAAAGAAAAGAAGCGGTCTGCAGAGATTGCGGTCAGCAGCTCTGGCGCTCAGCATTCTCTTATCGCCTTTAGCTGCTGGAATGGCTTCGGCCGAAAATGTGAAGGTAGGGATTCCATCGTTGACGGTGACGATGATGCCGTTAGCGGTTGCGCGCGATCGAGGCTTTTTTCAACAGGAAGGACTTAACGTCGATCTCGTGCTCATGCCGGCAGCGCTGACCATCAAGGTGCTTCTCAGCGGAGATCTCGATTACGCCACGACGGTTGGCTCAGCCGTGGTCGCCGCGGTGCGCGGCATTGACGTGCGGGTGGTCATGCTATTTGTCGATCGCCCGCTACTGGATCTCGTGGCCATCCCGAAGATCAATTCCGTTGCGGAGCTTAAGGCGCGGGTTATTGGCATCTCCTCACGAGGCGGGCTTCATGATGTCATTGTGCGCCGCATGTTGCAGCAATCCGGCGTGGATCCCGCGCAGGCATCGCTGATCACGATAGCCGGCTCAGGCGCCATGCTGGCTGCCATAAAGAGCGAACGTATTGCGGCTGGATTGCTCAATCCCCCGTACAACTTTCTTGCCTACCGGGAGGGACTAAAAAACTTGGGCTTCGCCGGGTCCGTCGTCAGGATTCCCAGCACGGGGCTTGTTACCCTACGTGAGAAGCTGGACCGGATGCCGGACCAGGTTAGAAGGATGGCGCGAGCTTTGCAGCGGGCGCGGGTGTTCGCCAAAGAACAGAAGCCAGCCGTCATCCCGATTCTTAGGCGGTTTCTGCGGATTGAAGATGAAGACTTGCTTTCGCGGATCTACGACTATCACCGCGGAGTTGAGACACCGGACGGCAGGATCGATACCGCTTTGGCTGCGGAAACCATCCGCGACGCGCGCGTTGGCGAGGGG
>JBLMXG010000392.1:0-11141 GCA_050257635.1 Chloroflexota bacterium | reverse complement strand
CGGCCAGCCGATCACGCGCCACGCTTCGCCGCCGTGAATCGATTCAGCGATCCACCAGGCGACTTCCCAGCTCGCCAGGGCGACAGCCAACCAAAGGCCGGCAGCGTGCCACCAATGAACTCGCGGCATTTCCTCTTCATGGCGGCGAAGCACCCGCAGGTGCGCGACCAAGGCGAACGGCCAGGCGAAATAACCGAAATATTCGAGCGGGTGCGCCGCTCGCATAGCCTCCCCGAGCGTCAGGGCGAACAACAGCGGTAGCAACGCGATCACCGGATAGAGCGCCTCGTCCCACTTCAGGCGGCGGCGCAAAACACTGAACAGCGTGCAGGAGACCGCGACGAACAGGACAACGATGTGCACGCGATAGAAGCGCCGCGCCAGCGGCTCGGTTCTGACATACGCGGTTATTTCCTCGAAGCCGCTGCCGAACCACCACAACACACCCCAGAAAAACAAGACGACGGCGACCGAGATTTCCTCATAACGCAAAAAATTGCGCTGCCGCTTGAGATACCAAGCGGAAAAAAGCCCCGCCGCGCTGATCATCACGCCGCCCAGATAAAAGCTATTGAAAACGGGCAACGCCCCGCGCGGCTCCGCGGCGGTGATGAAGAAGGCCGCGCCGGCAGCAACCTGGAGAAAGATGCCGAAGCCGCGCGCAAGAAATTTTTCTTGGCGCACACCGACCCAAACGATTGCCGCTCCTTCCAGGGCCCAAGCCGCCGCGGTCCAGCGGCCGTCGAAGGCGAGTGGAATAGCCAACGTGCCGAACACCACGCCGAGAGCGATGAAGGCTTCGACTAGCAAGCGCAGCGGCGCAGCGTGCCTGGATACCAGCGATTTTGCCAGCAATAGATAAAAGCCGCTCAAAGCCAGAGCGCTGTATGCTGCGCCATATTCGACATCGCGCACGAGAGCGGTCTGTAACCCGAACGCGATCAGGGGCGTACCAAAGACCAGCGTGCCGTCCACCGGGTCCCTGATACTGGCTTCCCGGCGCAGCGCGAACAGCACCGCGATGGCCACATAGAAAAGAAAAAACAAAATCAGAAACGGCTCGGTGCTCGAAAACAGTTCCGGGCGATAGAATCGGCCGCCCCAGGACAGACCGATGACAAAAGTAAAAGCGAACCCCAAAAGATTGAGCGAGCGCCAGGCTTTGAACCAGGCGATGATGACGATCCCCGAATTGAGCAGCGCGTAGAAGCTGAATAGCGCGACGTGGCTGCCGGCACCGGTAGACGCAAGAATCGGCGCGAGAAAACCGCCGCTGATACCCATGGCGGCAAGGGAGCGCGAATCCTGCAGCACCGCGAGCATAGCGGAAAAAACCGACATCGCGATCAGCAGAACAAAAACCAACCCGGCCGGCAGCAGCTCATACAGGCGAAAGGCCGCGAACACCGTAAGGTAGAGCAAGCCGATACCGCCGCCCTGGACGATCAACGCATAGCCGGGCCGCGTCAGGCGCAGCCGCCAGCCGATTGCCAGCATCGCCAACGCACCCACGGCGACACCGATCAGGCGCGCCTCGATGGGAATCTCGATATGCTCGGAGGCGTACTTGAGCAGGAAGCTCACGCCGAAGAACAGCACGATCACGCCAAAACGCACCAGCGTGTTGCCGCCGAAGAAGAAGTTCCACAGTGCCGACGGTTGGCTGGGCGGCAAGGGGGCGGGCCGCGACGGCACCTCGTGGCTGGCTGCACCTTCGAAGGGCGGCTCAGCCGGTGGCGCCTCCTCGATCGAGGCAGAAAACTCGGATGGCGACGGTGCCGGTGCAGAGACATTCTCGGCGCTCGCCGCGCCCGACGGCGCTGGAGGCATCGGCTCGACAAAAGCTGGTTCCTCCACATTCTCTCGCGCCGCCGCGCTGGTCGCCGCTCGCGTCTGAATTGCCGCCTCCAGCTCTGCGACCCGTTTTTGTAAGAGCCGCACGGAAGTTTCCAGGCCGCTCAGCCGATCCGTTTTTGGTTCGTTCGAATTCTGCGCCCAAAGCCATCCCACGAATGCTCCGAACAGCGCGCCCAACACAGCTCCGGTCGCCCCGCCCACCGCGCCGATGATCGCGCCAACAACCAAACCGAGAAACCACATAGATCACCTCCGCTCTCCACGCCACGAGCAAAGTCTGGGAGTCGATCGCGCCGCTAACGGCTGCGCCTTCGACAAGACTTAGTTTTTTTCCTGAGTAACACGAACCGATCTTACGAGACCAGCGTGGAATTCGCTGGAATGGTACACGAAACCGGTCGGAAAAGGCGAAATAGTTTCCGGGCCCCACGGCTCATTGGACACGGCGAAAATCCAAGTAGAAAGAGAGTCGTAAGATCGCGACCGGTAACATCGCTGCGGTCAACCCTCAAGGTAGCACCTGAAAACACTTGATTAGAAACGACCCTTGTGTGCGCGATGAAGCCGCGGTGGTAGAACGTTCAAAACGCGCTACCGGTCACGATTCCAAGGCGATTTGACGTCGAACAGCCCGCTCGGCTGCTCCCACGCGTCCAATCTATCCCGGCGTCAATAGGCGCCGAGAATGAGAAAAGATCGACTCCCGTGTAGAAGCAAGCCCCGATTTAGGATATTTCTGACATGCGGCAAGATTCACCGGACCGCCCGATAAAGTCTCCGGGGCTTCGGGTTGTATGACGCTGCACCACGCTCTGTGAGGACATTCGTGATCCCGCGGCTTTTTCATAGTGCGCGCCCGCTGCGCTACCGTCTCGATCGCTCGATCCGCTACTCCATCATGCGGATCATCGGCTGGATGGCGCCAACAGCCGAAGGGGTCGATTTCGACCCGCGCAATCCATCGATCAAAAAAATACTGCTCGTGCGAGCCAACTTCCGCATGGGCAACGCGTTGCTCGCTCTCCCCGCCATCGCCGCCTTCCGTAAACAGTTTCCCAACGCCGTCATCGATTTTGTCGGCTCGCCAATTTCCCACCTGCTGTTTCGTCGCCAACCTCTGGACCGCCACTACATTGCGCCGCGGCGATTTCCCCGAGTGGTTTGGGAATACCCGGGCTTGCTGCGTGAGCTGCGCGCCCAGCGATACGATCTGGCGGTGGACGTGAGCTGTTCCCATTCGGGTCTCGCTTCTTTCATCGTCGGCCTGTCCGGAGCGCGCATTCGTGCCGGCATCGATGGCAAGTGGGATCAATTGTTTAATTTGAAAATCGCCAAGCTCGCCGAAGAAAACAAATACCGCAAGATGACCGAGCTGCTGACCGCCATGCGTCTTGAAGCCATCGACACGGTCGGTGCCCTCGAATTATCGGACGCGGAGAGAGCGGAAGGAGCGAGAACGCTCGCAGCCATCGTCGACCAGCGCAACGCGCTCGCAGTCGGCGTCTTCGTCGGCGGGCGCAAGCTCCGTGGCAAACGGTGGCCACTGGAGAATTTTGTCGAGATCGCGAAGGGATTGCGTCGCCGCGGCATCGCCGTCGCGGTTTTTCTTGGGCCGGAAGAAAAAGACATCGCCGCTTCGCTGCGGGATGCATTGGAGCCGTCGATCCCGGTGGTTTTCGAACCCTCGATCAGAAAATTCGCCGGGTTGGTTGCGCAACTCGGTTTGCTCATATGTTGCGACTCCGGCCCCATGCATCTCGCTTGCGCGGTCGGAACGCGGGTCCTGGCGATCTTTCAGCGAGGCGATGTGGGGCGCTGGGCACCACCCCCGAGCGCTGCGCGAAGCCTGTCCGGCTTGGACGGCGCCGGCACCGACATGGTGTTGCAAGCGGCGCTGGAAGAGTTATCGCTCGATGGCACCGCCTCTGTTTTGCCCAGCGGCCTCGGCAGCGCCGCAACCGTCGCGCACAGTTAACACCCATCATCGCTCGCGAGCTGCCCGCTGCTTCTAACTTTTTTCCTGGTCTTTGGAATCGTTCACAGCAATTTTCCACGGTGTAAGAATCGATTTCCTTCCGGCACGGTAATTATGCTGGAAAATTGCACCGCAGATCTTGGCGCGAGGATTGCAGTGTCCCAGCCGAAGGGCACAATCATTCGGTCAGGAGGAAACATGAACAAGCATCTAATCCAGGGTATCATTGTCGGCGGACTCTTCACTATCGCCATTACTTGGGTTGCGGCTTCGGACACGTTGGCGGAAGGCGGATTTGCGTTGCTGGCATCCGTCGTTTTCGGCTTGGCAGCGGGAACGTGCATCGGCGGATTGATCGCGGCGAACTTCGCGCTGCTCACCCTTGAAGAGCAGGAAGCAACCGAAGCCAAGAAAATCCGGGCTCAGCGCCAGGTTGCCGCTCACGCGCACGCTTGAACCGCGCGCGGAAAAGCAGGCTTTTCCCACACACTACAAGGCTCCCAGCGCGATTTCTGCGGTGGGAGCCTTAGTTAGTTACCGTTTACGTCTCTTTCTTGCTTCCACTTGAACTCCGCCGCGGGTGAAGGGCGGTGAATTTCTGTTCGGCCAATCTCTCGATCAACTATTCCCGCGATTAAATCCCGACGATCACCGCGTTGATTCCTCAGTGATACTCCACTCCGCACTGCCACGGGCGGTGCCATCAACGATCTCACCTGCTCGGGTGACTTGAAGCGGTAAAATGGGGTAGAATCTCGTTGTTTGAATTGGCGAGACCGAGACAAAGTCGGCTTCGACGGGGTCATAACGATGCGCGCGTCTTCTGGGTTTATCTCTTGCTTGCTGTTTTTCGCGGTCCTGCCGCTGCTCTCACTCTCCTCCACCTTCGGCGCGGAATCTTCGGCGACGTTAAGCGCCCGTGAAAACGGCGTCGGTCTCTACGCCCGGCAAGACACCGAAACCGCTCCCATCGACAGGCTCGTGAAAGGCGAAGCGCTTTTTCTCATCGTCGAAGCTGTCGGCCGAGAGACCTGGTACATGGTGCGCACCCAGCGAGGCCAGGTCGGTTGGGTGCGCGGCGCCGACGTCGTAGTCAGCAATCAGACCAAAGAGATGTTCACGGAAAGGGAAAGCGGTTCGTCGACCTGGTCGGCGCGCACCGCCGATGGCCGCACCTTCACCGGCACTTGGAGTATGGCGCCGGCTTCGACCAACAGCGCTTCCGGTACTTGGACGTTGAGTAACAGCAGCGGCGCCACCGTCAGGCGCGGCACCTGGTCGGCCGATAAGCATCCCACCGGATGGAACGGTGTCTGGCACGGCACTGTCGAAGGACGAGAAGGAGAGCTCAGCGGCAGTTGGTCGGCCGAACTCGCCTACACGCGCAACGCGTCTTTCACCGACATGTTCGAAGCCGCCGCCAAGCAAGCGCTGCGCGGCCTGTGGACCGGGGCCAGGGAGTCGGGGAGCTGGTCGATACGCTACGTCAAGCCCCAAAAACCGGCGGCGAAAAATTGACCGCTTCGGATTGGTTGAGCGCGTCGAGCATTTTCCCCAGAGCCGATCCACTGTGTTATAATCGGCGTCCAGACGGAAGATGCATTCGGTCGCTTTTCCGCTGCCGCGTTTGCAATGGGCCGCGCGGCCGAAGAACTGCCAAATAAAATATTGCAGATTCTATTCCCCTTGCGCCTAAGGAGGCCGGACGACCCATGGACACCACCAACGCTCCGCGATTCGAGCCGATGACCACCGGCGCACTGCTCGACCGCGCGTTTCGACTTTATTCCGGCAACTTCTCGCTCATGCTCGGCATTACCGCCGGCGCCTATGTGCCGTTTTATCTGATCATGCTCGCCCTCGAGTCGAGCGTCGTCGGCAATTTGCAGTTCGGTCTGGTCGGCTTATCGACGCTGATCTTTCAAGTGATCTTTATGATTCTTTGGGCGAGCATCGCCTTTCCGATCGCCAGTGGCGCAACGACCTACGCGATCAGTGAACGCTACCTCGGCAACGAGGTGACCATCGGCGACGCCTTACGCCGCGGCCTGAGCCATTTTTGGCCGCTTTCGATAGCCCAGATCACCGCCACGATTCGCGTGATGATCGGTTTTGTTCTCTTGATCGTGCCCGGAATTCTCTGGATGCTGTCCTACTCCTTGATCGTGCCCGCCATCCTTGTCGAAGGCCAACGGGCGATTCCAAGTCTGCGTCGAAGCAGCGAGCTGGTGCGAGGTCACCGCGGCAAGGTCTTTTGCGTGCTGTTGGTCGTCAACCTGCTCCAGGCGGTTTTGGCCGGCGGTGTCGGCATGATTTCGAACCTCTTGTTCAGCACCGCTTCGGGAAGCGCCGCGATCTTGAGCTCGGCGCTGGGCAATTTGCTTTCGATTTTTCTCACTCCGCTCGCTATCATCGCGGCGATTCTGCTCTACTATGATATGCGCATTCGCAAGGAAGGATTCGATCTCGAGATGCTGAGCCGGGCGCTTGCCAATGACGCCCAGAGCCTAGCCGCAACGTCTCCAGCGAGCCGTTGACCGTTGATGGCCGCGTTGCAAGTCTATCCAGTGCCGCCCGCAGAAGAGATCCGCGAGGCCACCAGGCAAATTCTCGATCGCCCCGAGTTCGCCGAGCCGGCGCGCTGGTACCAGACTCTTATCGAGCTATTAAACGCGATCAAGGAATGGCTCGACCGGTTGGGCAACTGGTCGGCAGCCCACCCCGCTCTCGCCCGTGCGCTGTTTATCGTCGCGCTGGTGATCCTGCTCGCTTGCCTCGCCCATCTCCTCTATCTCGCTCTCGCCGACGTGCTACCGTTTAAGCGCAAGCAAGGACCGGCCGCCATACGGCCGGCGCGCTGGGAGATTTTGCAGGGTACGGCGGCCGATTGGCGCGAGGCTTTGCAGCTCGCCCGCGCCATGATCAACGAAGGCAACTCGCGCCGTGCTGTCTGGATCGCCCATCGGGTTCTGCTCGGCCTGTTGGACCAGCAGGGGGCAGTGAAGTTTGCCGGCTGGAAAACCAACTCGCATTACCTGAGCGAATGCGCGCGCGACCATCCTTGGCGCGCGACCTTCGCCGAGCTCACCGACCTGTACGAGCAAGCGGTTTACGCCAGCCGGCAAATCTCCGCGGACGCGGCAAAACTGTTGGTGACGCGCGTCGGTCGGCTGTGCGGCGAGGCAGGAATGCTCGAATGACCCCACAGGCGCAAAATCGCGTGACCGCCGCCTTGGCGACCAGCATTTTTTTACTGCTGTCGCTGCTTCTGGCAAATTTTTCCAGCCAGCAAAGCAGCGACTACCTGCTGCGGCGCCCGTCGACTTTCTTCACCGACCCGAGCGGCGCGCGCGCTTTGTTTCTGGTTATGAAGCAATTTCTTCCCGAAACGGCGCAATGGCGTCGGCCGCTCTATTTGCTGCCGTTGCCTGACCGGCCAGGCGCGCCCAGCACATTGATCGTCGCCGGTCCGGCACGGCCGATTTCCGCTCGCGAAGCCGACTATCTGCGCGGCTGGCTGAGCGCCGGCGGCCAACTGATTTTGCTCAACGATAACGGTTGGCCTTTGGCCCCGAAATCGACCCGCGACAGGCCGGGGTCAACAAACGACAAGCCGGTGGCAAAAGGCGATCAGGATCAGCCGAGCACGACGTTCCTATCGCGTTACGCGCCGGATCTGCGTTGGAGTAAGGTCGAGCGCAACCGCACCCGGAGCGCCGCCGGTTCATCGCTTGCGGCCAAACAGCTTACGCTCCAGTGGCAGCGCAGCTTCAGCGCCATCGGTAACTCAAAGGTCATCGCCGAGGCGGACAAGACTAACCTTGCGGTCGAGCTGCCGGTGGGCCGGGGGCGCATTATCGCCGTCGCCGATCCCGCGATGGTCAGCAACGGCGCACTGCGCCGCTCGGACAATGCGGTGTGGCTCGTCGATCTGGCCGCCGCTTGGGGCAACGGCAAAACCCTTTTCGATGAATATCATCATGGCTTCGGCCAAAAGCGCAGCACGCTTGAATTGACCCGCGCGTTCTTGCTGACACCATGGGGCTGGTGCGTTTTGCAAATCGCCGTGGCCGGAATGCTGTATCTCCTCGTCTACCGGCGCCGCTTTGGCCGGATTCGCGAACCGCCACCGTCTCAGCGCGCCAGCCCGCTGGAATTGCTGGATGCCCGCGCCGGCGTGTTCCAGGCCGCGGCGGCGCAGAGCCTGTCGGCGGAATTGATCGTCCAGCATCTTTGCCAGAGTCTCACCCAGAGCCAGGGCAAGACGGTCGACAGCGCCAACTTGAGTCGTGAGCTGGCAAGCCTGGCAAAAAGTCGCGGCATCGTTGCGGCAGCCCTTCAATCGTTGTTCGGGAAAATTCAAAATGGCCGACGCCTGAGCGACCGCGAGTTTATCGAGCTCGGCCGCGGCGCCGGCGAAATCATCAGGGGAACGAGACCATGAACGAAAACAAAATTTCCGCGGATGTGCTGGGCACCGGCCGCGCTGTGCAAAGTGAGCTGCAAAAGGTGATTTGCGGCCAGGCGCCGGCGATTCAAAGCCTGCTCGTCGCGGTCACGGCCGGCGGCCACGTGTTGATCGAAGGCGTGCCGGGAGTCGCCAAGACGCTCCTGGCGCGCAGCCTCGCAGCCGCCTTGCGCTGCCGCTTTTCGCGCATTCAATTTACGCCGGACTTGATGCCTTCGGACATCACCGGCGTCAATGTCTTCGATGCGGCGACACATCAGTTCAGCTTCCGGGCCGGCCCGCTGTTCGCCGACATCGTGTTGGCCGACGAAATCAACCGCGCGCCGGCCAAGACCCAGGCCGCGCTGCTCGAAGCGATGCAGGAGTCTCAGGTGAGCATCGACGGCGAAAGCCGGGCCCTGTCGCGCTGCTTTACCGTGCTCGCCACCCAGAATCCGATCGAGTACGAGGGCACCTATCCGTTGCCCGAGGCGCAGCTCGATCGATTTCTCATGAAAGTGATCATCGACTACCCCGGTGAAGATGACGAGCGAGCCATGCTGAGAACCATGCAAGCGCTCGGCGACAAAGTCGCGCAACCCCACAGCATCATCGAGCCGGTGATCGGACCCGAGGAAATCCTCCGATTGCGCACAGCGGCTCATGCAGTCCGGGTCGACGATACCGTGCTGGAATATGCGCTTAAGCTCATACGCCAGTCGCGCGCTTTTGCCAGCCTCACCCTCGGTGCTAGTCCGCGCGCCGCGATTATGCTGCTGCAGGCCGCCAAGGCTCTCGCCCTGCTGCGCGGCAACGACTACGCCACGCCGGATGAAGTCCAGCTCATGGCCCCACCGGTGTTGCGCCACAGGGTTCGCCTGACGCCGGAAGCGGAGATCGAAGGGCTAACGCCGGATAGTTGCATTCAGGCGCTGCTCGCCCAAGTCGACGTGCCCCGATAGCAAAAAATGGCTCTTTTGATCTCACTGCTGCCGACCTTGCGCTTGCTCCGTCTGCTCGTGATGGGCGCGCCGCTCTGGCTCTTGGCGCTGCTCTTTCCCGCCGGTTGGTTCGCCGGACTGGTTTTTCTCCTCTTAGTCATCGCGCTCTGTTGGCGCGACGTCGGCACCATTCCGCCGGCCGCCCAGCTCATCGCCGAGCGGCGCTTGCCGCCGCGCCTCGCCCTCGACGTCGACCATGCAATCGAACTGGCGATAAAAAACCTCGCGCCGCGGTCGGTGCAGATCGCCGTGCGCGATGAAGCGCCGGAGCTATTCGAAGTCCGCGCCGATTTCCCGCCAGTGATGATTCCGTCTGGCGGCGAAGCGCGCTTGAGCTATGCCGTGCGGCCGCTTCAACGCGGTGCTCATCGCTTCGGCAGGATCATTCTGCGCGTGCAGGGCGAACTGGGGTTGACCCAAAGACAGCTGGCGATCAGCGCCGCCGACACCGCCAAAGTCTATCCAAATTTCCGCGGCGCCGACCAATATCAATTGCTGGCTCAAATCGACCAGCGTGACGAAGTCGTGCGCAAGCCGCGCCCGTTCAAAGCCGCCGGCACCGACTTCGAAAGCCTGCGGCCTTACATTCCCGGCGAAGATCCGCGCAACATCGATTGGAAAGCAACCGCGCGGCGCGCTACGCCGATCAGCCGCAACAAACAGGTGGAAAGAGGCCAACAGCTCGCCGTGCTCTTGGACGCCGGTCGTCTGATGGCGGAGACCGTCGGCAAGTATTCCAAGCTTGAGCATGCGCTCAATGCCGCCGTCATGCTCAGCTATGTCGTGCAGAAGCGCGGCGACGCCCTCGCGGTGGCATCGTTTTCCAATCGGATCGAATCGTTTCTACCGACGCTGCGCGGCTCGGCACTGATGCCGCGCGTGCTGGAATCGCTCTACGCGGTCCAGGTGCGCCCGGTGGAATCGGACTATTGGCAGGCGATCGCCCAGATCATGCGTCTGCTCACCCGCCGCAGCCTGGTCATTCTGCTCACCGATGTCCTGGACGCCTCGGCGAGCACCGGCTTGATCAACAATCTCGCTCGCGCGGCGGAAAAGCATTTGGTGCTCTGCGTCGTGCTCAGCGAGCCCGCCATCGCGGAGGTCGCCCGCTCGATTCCGGCTACGGTGGAAGAAACCTATCGCAAGGCCGCGGCCTGCGATCAGCTGCGCCGGCGCCGTTTGGCCCTGGAGAGCATGCGCGCGCGGGGAATTTTAGTGCTCGAGACCGACCCGGCACACTTGAGCATTCACTTGGTCAAGCGTTACCTGGAAATTCGCCAGGCGAACTTGCAGTAAAAAATGGAAGAACGGGTTCATATCTCTACGCCCGATCACGTCAGCCTCGAGTTCGAGCTCGCCGGCCCCGGCTCACGGTTCTCCGCTTACGCGATCGATTTTCTTTTTAACGTATTGTTGATCATCGTCATCGTCCTCGCAGTTTATGCCAGCGGCACCGTTGTCACCTTGCGGTCAATGATGGGGGCGGCGAGGGGCAGCTCCTGGAGCGCATCCTGGATCCTGGCGCTGGTCGTGTTGGTGATTTTCATGATCAACTGGGGCTATTACGTTTTCTTCGAGGGCCTGGGCAAGGGCTCCACGCCGGGGAAAAAACGCATGGGCATCCGCGTCATCCGCCAGGATGGGCTGCCGATCGGTTTGCGAGAAGCGGCGCTGCGCAACCTGGTGCGCGCCGCCGACATGCTGCCGCCGCCGACTTATATTCTCGGCGGTCTGGTGATGCACTTCGATCCCCAAGGCCGCCGCCTCGGCGATATGGTAGCGGGCACCTACGTAGTCGTGGAGAAATTCGATATCGCCGCGCGGGGCGTGAGCGGCGCCGCCTGGGCCAAGCGCGTCGAGC
>JBLMXG010000391.1:0-4561 GCA_050257635.1 Chloroflexota bacterium | reverse complement strand
TAACGGTCGATGACAGCCGGCTGAAGAACGTAACGCCTAGGCGTTCTTAAACTGGCCGTGTCCGATCAGACGGTAACCTTTGATGAGCTCCTGAATTCCTTCGTTCAAAGAACGTTTAGCCTCAAATCCGGCGTCCCGCAGGCGCTGATTCGAAACAATGTAGTTGCGCTTGTCCGGGTCTGAGCCGACTTCAGCGAAATGGACGTAAAAGTTCGGTATGAATTTCTTAATATTCAACGCCAGCTCTTCTTTCGAGAGATTCGCGGCATCAAGGCCCACATTGTATGGCCGCCCCGCCATCTGCTGTGCGTGTTCGATACAGTAGACGAAACAATCGGCCACATCGCGGATATGGATGTAATTCCGTTTAAAATCTTTTTCAAAAATCACGATATAACCGTCCGTAACCGCGGCGTAGACAAAATGGTTCACCAGCAAATCCAGACGCATTCGTGGCGACGTGCCGAATACTGTGGCAAGGCGCAATGTGACCGCATAGGCACTCTGCAACAACTCTTGTTCGGCTTGCGTTTTCGTCTGTCCGTAGAGAGAGATGGGCTCCAGGGGGGTATCTTCGGTACAAAAAACGTCCCCGGTCTTGGTGCCATAGCCGCTGTTAGTTGTGGGATAGATCACGAGTTGGCGAGGACTGCGCAGACGATTGATGAGGCGAACGGCCTCCAAATTCACGGACTGAGCGAATAAGGGATCGCGATCGCAAGCGGGAGCTCCGACGAGTGCGGCTAGGGGTATCGCCACGTCAGCTTGGGAGACGAGCTTTTTCATCAAAAGTTCGTCCCGCACGTCACCATAAACAAACTCAAAGTGCGGGTGATGGCAGAGATGAAAAAGACTGCTTTGCTGATAGAGCAGGCTGTCGATGGCAGTCACATGATAGCCGCCACGGATTAAATGTTCGCAAAGAACCGAACCGAGATAACCTGCCCCGCCCGTCACAAGTATTCGCGTAGCCATTGGCGTCGTATCCCCTCGAGAAGCGCAATTTTAGCGGAGTAGTGGAAAATCCTTTCGGATCGAATCTAAGAGCCGAGGTATTTCGCGCCGGATAATGGGCATTTATTCTCGGGCGCGTGGGAATAATGTGCTGATCTTAATCAACAAGAACAACAGATGCAAGCCAAACGGAGACCGGCGCTTCACGAGAATGTTTTTTGGAGAAACAACAAGCAATCCGACAGTCCTCCGCGAACGTGTGGTTCTTTTTTTTGCCTGGGTCATTGCAACCCACCGGCTACTTCTATGCTTCGCGCTCGATTTGCGGTGTCCGACGCTCCGTATCTTCAGCGACTCTGTGGCAACCGCACGGAATCCCCAGCGAACCAAACTTGCTTTTTTATTGACTGCCAAGCGCGGTAAAATGGCCGCACCAAAAATTTTTGAGAAATTTCGCCCTCCCCCTACCATTGACCCGACGAATCCTGTAAAAATTGTCAGGGATATTCTTACACGCGATCTGAGCGCGACCGATCCCCCGATCGAAAAAAAAGGCGAGATTTTACTGCGATATATGATGAGCGACCGGGCTTGGAGTCTATCGATCATTATCCCGACCAGGAATCGCACTCCGATTCTGACCGAGCTTTTGCAAAGCATCGCCCGACTCCATGAACTGGAGCGAATTCGGCCGGAAGTCATCGTCGCCGACAATAACTCGCAGGACAACACCTGCTCCTGTGTCGCTTCAATGTCGAAGAAATTTCCTGCCCCGCTGCGGCTCTTGAAAGTGACGCGGCCGGGCAAATCCGCCGCTGTCAACGAGGCGGTCAAGTCCGCGACCGGCGAGATCCTCGCTTTCCTCGACGACGACGTGATCGTCGATCGGACTTGGCTCACAGCGGTGGAAAGTTTTTTTTGCGGGAACAAATACCGCGTCGGTCAGGGACTGATCCGCCTCCAGTCGCCGGCGAGCAACGATCCGGAGATCCTCAAGCTCGTGCAGCGCTACCGCACCATCCCGCAGCTCGAATATGACGCCGACACCGAAGCGGTTCATTCCCTTAACGGCGCCAATTTCTTTCTGCATCGCGAGGTTTTCAATCAGGCCGAAGGCTTGGACGAGCGTCTTGGCCCAGGCGCCTCGGGCACGTCCGAGGATGTCGACTTCGCCCGGCGGCTGGCTCGTGCCGGCATCGCGATCGGCTACGCGCCACAAGCCGTGGTCTATCACCGCGTCGATCGGGAGCGGTTGACCGAGGCCTATTTCAAGGAAATTCATCGGCGCCAGGGCGCCAGCCGGCTCTTGTTGCGAGATTACAGCCGGGCGGAAATCCTCTTTAACCTCAGCCATGCTCTGGCGAAGTACGCTTGTTACTCGGTGACGGGACAAGAGCGCAGGCGCTACCGCGCCAAGGGACGGATCCATCATTACCTCGCCATGATCGAGGCGAAGCGCGCTCAAAGCTTCGGGGCGCGGCACTGAGCACACCGGTTAAACCGTCCCGGCGCTACGTTACTGCACCGAGCTTTTGGTATTTCCCAACCCGAGCAAGCTGAAATCGAAGCCGAAGCTGGTTTTGGCCGGGTTCACGTCGTGCTTGACCGTGAACGTGAGCGTCCAGCATTCACAGAATGAAAGCAGTTTAGTGGTCGCGCGAAAGCCGATGAAGCGGCTGTCGCGCACGTTGTAGGTGCTGTTGAAATTAAACAGCACGTTGTCGTGCACATGGTAGAGCATGTTTGCGCCCAAGTTGCCGACGGTGTTGCGGTCGAAGCCGGTTCCCGGACAGCGCGGATCGAGGGGATGGGCGACACAGGTGTTCGCATCGAGCGGCTTATCGATATCGATGTTGGCGTCGTCGGCGAGGAAGCTATTGGGACCGCGGCGCAGGAACTGATAGGAGGCGCCGAGCGAGTTGGGCCGATTGAAGTCGGCATCGAGCGTCCGGCGTAGCATCGGTCGCGGGTCGGTGACGTTAAAAGTCAGGCGAGCTTGGTTGAAGTCCCAGGCTCCGGGGTTGACGCCGCCGACGAATGCGATGTCGATGTAAGACAACGGCGTGAAGTGCAAATTCATGTCGAGGTCCGACAGGCTGTCGCCGCCTTTGCGCTCTTTGTTAATATCATAGCTCAGAGCAAGCCTGAGCGAAGCCATCTCACGCACATCGCCGATCAACCCGGAGTTTAGCAGCTCGACATTGCTGTCGCTCGGCGGCGCTGCGAGACCGCTGGTAGTTTTTCCCCACAGCCGATTGGTCAGAGCAAAAGTCAACACGTTGCGCCGGTTGATCCGATCGACGTCGTCCATGATCGGTATGCGGCTCTGGTTGACGCCGGGCACGAACAGATAGCTGAGCTCGGGTTCGACGACATGCTTGACTCGACTGAGGCCGAAACTGTTGAAACCGAAGATCCGACTAAATGAGGTGCCCAAATTGCCGCGCAGCTCGATGATCTCACGCGACACGTTATGGTCGGACGATTGGACTGGCGCGTAGACGTGATACATTGTCTCGCGCGGCGCCGCGCTCAACGAACCGAAGAGATGGGGCGCCAGATGAAACGGAAAAACCACCTCAGGACGCAAATCGAAACGCAAGCCATCGCCGCTTTCCTGTCTTATGTAATTGACGCCTTCGGCGCGCCAGCGAAATTCGAGCGGTAAACCAGTCAACAGACGGCGGCCCCAGAACGCGATCTGCGGCGTCCGCTGCAGAGTCGTTTTGTCGGGTTGGATGAAGTCTTGATAAAAATTCCACTCGCTCCTGAAAAACGCGTCGCCCCAATTCCTAAAAACGCCGAAACGCGATTGAGAATAGCGGCTTACGCGAATATTTGCCTCGTCGCGACCGGGCAAATCGAACCGGTCAATCAGCTCGCGGGTGAACAGGTCGTCCCGATAGGCCGCAAAATCGCTGAAAGTCAGCCAGTCGGTGGACGTAGTGTAGCGATGGCTGCCGACGATGCTCCACCGATCCTTCGGAATTCTCTGGTCGGCGATGGTTCGGTCGACGACGGCACCTTGCTCATTTGTTCGCAAACTCTCGTTGAAATAGGCGCCGTCGATTCTAAAGTCCGACTCGCGATCGAACATTTGGCGGTACTCGCCGAGAAAGCCGTAGCGCGCGCGGGTTTCCAGGTCAAATTTGACGGTAGCGTCCGAGCTCTTGGAAATCGCCCAGAAGAAGGGCTGCATGAAGCGGAAACCCTCGGTCGTGGAGTGGCCAAACTGGGGAAAGAGAAAACCGGTTTGCCTTTCCGTGCGCAGGGGGAAAAAGCCGTAGGGCAAATAGAGGACCGGCACGTCCATGATATAGAAATAGCCGTTCCTGACCGTGCCGACGCCCTCGAGGTCAAGGTCCATTTTATCGGCGGAAAATTTCCACGAGGGTGGGCCGGATTCGCAGAGGCAGGTGGTGAAAAAGCCGTCGTCCACATGGTAGGTCTGGCCGCCGAATTTCTCGAAGCGGCGTCCGGACATGCTGACATGCCCCTGTTCGAGAAAGAGATCGCCGTTTTCAATCACGCCGGTCTCGTTCTCCATGTTCATCTGGATGGAATCCGCCGACTTGACTTTCCACTCGGGGTCGTCGACGGTGACCTT
>JBLMXG010000390.1:0-3889 GCA_050257635.1 Chloroflexota bacterium | reverse complement strand
GTTAGCTTCACATCCTTGTGTATCAGCAGATCACAGCCAAGGCCCAATATTCTCCGGTCGAAGACGAAATACTCGCCCCGCAGCACGGCGACCCTGAAGTCAACCGGTTCACCACCAACGTCGCTTTCCCGGCCGTCTTCGTCTTCATACTGCGAAAGCCGCTGTGCGCTTTCGCCGTAAAGATGCCCGGCCGTCAGGTCAAACGTGCCCCTGATCGTTACCGTGTCGTCTTCCTTCAGACGCTGATAAACCCACGTATTTCCCGGCTGCTCGGATTCATATTTAAGCACCAGTGCGCCACTCACTTTTTCAAACCTGATCATCGTTGTTATGCCGTGCGCGCGCTCCGCGCGGCTCCGTTTTCTTTATTTGTGTCCCTGACCGGCATCATAGACCCGCCTTATAATGGAGGATGATAGTTTATAAATCCAAGTGAAATTTCGGCAAACCCCACGACCAGCCGCTGCCGACTGAAATTCATTGTCTCCTTTGTCGGGGGAAGGCCTTCCCCCTGAGTGAAGCTCCGCCTTCCCCCGGATCAAGCCCGGGGTGCGAGAAAAGGGGAGGCGAACCTTTTCCTTGACTCTTCTGACCCCGAATCAGCGAATCTCCAACAAATAAATGGAAGAGGTTCGACATCAAAAAATAGCTGTCGGGAGAGAACGGATAGCGCCGGTGCACCGTCGGTTTAAAAGCTACAACGCCGGTAGCGTCTCTTCCATCGCTTTCTTTGCCAGCTTGTACACATTCCACTTTGAAAGGATTTTTTGCGCAGTCTTTGTCCAGCTATCCTGAGATCGAACTAATGTAGTTATTTCCGCCCCAGAATCCATCAAGTCCCATGTTGCCTCTACATACCACTCCAGCGCAACGAGAGCATAGTTTTTAAGGCGTCCCGCCGTAGCTTTGCTAGTCGCAACTTCAGGCTTAAGTTTATTTAAGAAAGTTTTTCCGTTACGTTCATGCAAAATCAGTCCCATTGTTCCGACAACAAAAAATTTCGCTCCTCGCTTGAGCACTGCGATCCGCTGCGCATCTTCTGCTTGAACGGCTTTCTCAAGCCTATCTCTAACAATATTTTGCGCAACGCAGCCGGCCTGCCATACAAGTACGACTTCCTCGGGCCGAATTTGAGGGGGGTATACGTCATCATAATGTGACGAGAATATTTTTCCTTTGTCTTTGTATGCAATAGCAGGTAATCCACGAAAGGCCGCAAGATATTGTGCATTCAAATCATGCTGAATAACGCAGAGCGTTCCATCAGTCCGGCGAAACTTTCGCCGCTCTGCTGCGTCAAGTGTCCGCGTTTCGCCGCGGCGTAGCACATACAAAAACGGTTGAGGCAGGTCTCCAAGTTGCTTTTTGAGACGTTTTTGCAGTTTATCCTGCGCGGTTAAATCCCACAGTCGTATCGGATTTTGCGAGTTTGTGAAACGGATGATTGAGTCGATTGCTCGCTCGGGAGCAGCGATAAATCGAGCAAGAACTCGGGCATCCCTAGCAGCAGCAGTGGGTGAGTTCGCAAAGGAGACGGTTGTCTGGCATCCATTAACAATGCTGAAGTTGTGAAGTATCAAGGTATCTTGTTTTAAGTCGTACCTGTCGCAAATGAAAGTAATTCCATTGTTGTAAGCCCAGAAATTCTTTCGATCCGTGCTTGAATCGAGTGTATCGCGGATCGCGCCATTAACCCCACCCTTGCGAGCTCCTAAGAATAAACGCACGTTACGATCGAAAAGGCGATCGCCGTGCGCAGCATGTAACTGTCGCAGCTGATCACCACTAAGTGTCGCGACCACAGCTTTTCCAAACGCACCCGATTCTTCGAAATGTGACGCAGAACCAAGAGGGATTGTCGTGTCGGTAATTCTCGTAGACTGGTCAATTAGTTCTTCGTGCTCCGCTATGAGAAATGAAAGCGTGACTACTCGGCACGAGCGAGAGGGAACATTCCCGGCTTCTGTCACATTGAACTGCCGCGCCGCGTCATCAACATCCGGGCGGGTTGGGCCAGTGAAAACATACAGGTATTCAACAGAGTATCCCTTAGCGGTTGCGCTCGCGTACTCTTCGGCTGCTTCCGCGAGGTCATTGCGACCTTCGCGTCGTAACGCCACAGGATCTTTAAGCCAATCAGTTGTGTGTATCAGCGAAAGGAGCTCACCTTTCTTTGCTTTATATGCCCCGTTTCTACGATACTTTAGTTGTCCTACCAGTACGCGCTCGGTTTATTCATCGACGAAAAAGAAATCGATGTCTTTATCGTTTCCACCATCGTAAGACACGGATTCGTAAGCCTCATCCTCTTCAAGCTCCAGGCTTTCTATTGCGTACCACATTGCGAATGCTTGCCCGGTATTCAGGTCGAACCGTGATTCATAATCACTTAGCCGGTCCGCAAGATATTTTAGGAATTCGGTTTGTGTCATGTGAACCCCAAACTGGTTTTAGATTTGATACGCACCTTCTGAGGCCAGACCCCATACACATACCAGCTGAGTTTCGCTACAAGTTTCAGCAAGTGTTAGGGGCAAGTCGTTAATCTTTATGTTCGTTGAAATGTCATGCCGAAACCGCCTACTCTGTATGCTGCGCGGCGCTCGGCAGCAGTTTCGCCACGGCGCCCTCGCAGACCGTGCCTTTGAAGAAATCGGGATTCATGCCGGCGTAGAGCATCGCCGCGTTGGTAAACGTATAGTCGCGAAAATCTTCTTCGGTGATCAGACCGTGGTCGACCAATTCGTGAGCCTCCTCCACCACCTCGTTCATGTTGGTCACATCCCAGTGTCCGATGTCCGAGCTCATCATCGCTTTGTGCTTCACGCCCATCGGATTGACTTTGGAATTGAAAGCCCACGCGACCATGGGATCGTCGGCCTCGCAGCCGTAGTAGAAATTCGGAATGAACAGATCGCGCAAATCTTCCAGCTTCTCGGCGCGGCGCACCTCTTCCTCCTCGATGCGCGGCGGTTCCGTCAACCCGAAGGTGGGATAGAGCACCGCGAAATCCAGGCCCAACTCGTCCATGCGCTGGTAGAGCAAGTGCGGCAGGGACGCCGTCGCTCGATCCGTCGTGTTCTTCGCCGGCCGCGCCCACCAGGGCGGGCAGGTCGCGCGCGTGTAGCGCCGCTCTTCTTCGGACAGTTCCGCCCAGCGGTTGTTGGAGCGGCTGGCGACGGCTTTCTTGTAGCGCTCGGTCATGCCCGCGCCGCCGACTTCTTTGAGGTAGTCGAAAAACACCGGCGTGAATTCGACGGTACGGCCGTCGGTGTCGATGATCGGGTGATTCAGTTTGGTGCGGACTCTTGCAGACTTGGAACCGTTCGTTGACATGGGCATCGCCTCCTGAGCCGGGTATATTACGCCGGTCTCGCGGGTGTCAATTCCGTGTTGCCGCGGCTCCCAGCTTTCGGCAATGCCTGCTTTGAATGACGCAGCCGATGCTTCATCCCCGGCTGTTGACACTGTCGTCGCCATCTACGGTGGAGAGCGCCACGAGCTGTCTCGATTTGGCGAGCGAGATGATAGCGCGAGCATGCGTTATTGACCGAAGCTCAGGAAAGTGGTTTTTGGATTCCAGCACAGGACTGGGTGCTCGCTTTCAAGATCGGGAATTTTTCAATACGTGGAGAAAATGATTGTCATGCTTTCGGTCAAATCGTCGATAAAAAGTTGGACTACCACGGTAGCGCGCCTGGCCGTGGTGATCGTTATGGCGGCGCAACTGCTCGGAGCCGGCTGGGTACAGGAACCGGTGCAACCGCGGATCGACGAACAATTCGCGAAGCAGGAAAAAATTTACCGCAGACGGGGCGGCGCCGGCAGCTACGTCACGAACCGAGGGCTGTCGGATTACGCGGAGGTTCTACCCCACGATTTCTGCAAT
>JBLMXG010000389.1:0-10777 GCA_050257635.1 Chloroflexota bacterium | reverse complement strand
TCGAGACCAAGCGACCGAGAAAAGACTTGCACGAATGTTGGCCAAATAGTCAATACTCAGGACTGACACCGGGTTAGTGTGACACCGGATTAGACCCAAACGGCTGGAAGAGGGATGAGGGTTGTGTGATTGCAAGGCGTGATTCCGGATTTCTCTCGTTGCAGGCGCGCTCTGTTTTCGGTGACGTAAAGCTCTTTAGTAACCGGGTGCCAGTCGAAGCCGACGGAATTGCCCGCGCTGCGCGCGACTACTCCGGCGCTTCCGTCCGGGGCGATGCAGCGAACCGGGCCATTTATGGCGGGTGGCCGACAAAAGATAACGCCTGCGTGTCAGCTTCGTTGGGCTTGCGGCAACGGGCCGGCGGCGGCAATCAGTTCGAAATCGATCTCGCTGCGAAACGCGTTGATGCGGACGACTCTCACGCGGACGTTGTCGCCGAGACGGAATTTTTTGCCGTGGCGGCGGCCTTTGATGACATACTCTTTTTCATAATAGTCGTAGTCGTCGTCCGTGAGCGACGAGAGCTTCACCAGCCCTTCGACGAAGTAATCGTCCAATTCGACGAAGAAACCAAAACTCGCCAGGCTATTGATAAAGCCGGTAAACTCTTCGCCGATTTTGTTCATCATGAACTGGGCTTTCTTGAGATCGACCATTTCCCGTTCGGCTTCCGTGGACGTGCGCTCCCGCTCGGAGGTGCGCTTGCCGGCTTCGACCAGGTAGGCGTTGACCGCCTCGCGCTCGTTGGCTTTTAACTTTTCGCCGCCGATGGTCTTCTCCAGCATGCGGTGCACGATCAGATCGGGGTAGCGGCGAATCGGCGAGGTGAAATGGGTATAGCATGTCGAAGCCAAGCCGAAGTGGCCGATGTTTTCCGGCTGGTAGACCGCCTGTTTCATCGAGCGCAGCAGTACACGGTTGAGCACCCGCTCCTCCGGTTTGCCGCGCGCAGCTTCGAGCAGCCTTTGGATTTCCAGCGGTGCGATCTTGTCTTTCTTGAGCGGCAAGCGGTAGCCGAGCGAAAGAAGAAAGGGCGCGATCGCCTCCAGCGCATCGGCGTCGGGGCCTTCGTGCACTCGGTAGAGCAGGGGGATCTGCTGCGCTCTCAAGTGGCGCGCCACGGCTTCGTTGGCAGCGATCATGAACTCTTCGATGATTCGATGAGCGATGTTGCGCTCGGCGCGCACGATGTTTTCCGGCATGCCCTGAAGGTCGAGGATGATTTCCGCTTCGGGTAAATCGAAATCGAGATTGCCGCGCGCCTTGCGTTGCCCGCAGATCAAGAGCGCGAGCTCTTCCATGAGCTTGAATTGATCGGCGAGTTGCTGGTAGCGCGCGAGCGCTTCCGGGTCTCGGTCGACTAAGATGCGCCGCACCTCGGTGTAGGTCATGCGCGCGTGGCTGCGAATGACCGAATGGAAGAACCGGCTGCGGATGATTCCGCCCCTGGCGTCGAATTCCATCGCCACGGTTTTGGTCAGGCGTTCTTCGTTTGGATTCAAGCTGCAGATCCCGTTGGAGAGCGCTTCTGGGAGCATCGGCAGGGCGCGATCGGGAAAATACACGCTGGTGCCGCGGGCGTAAGCCTCCTGGTCGATGGCGCCACCAGGCGCGACGTAGGCCGCAACGTCGGCGATCGAGACCAACAGCTCGTAGCCTCGATCCTTTCGGCGCACGTAGACCGCGTCGTCGAAATCGCGGGCGTTTTCGCCGTCGATGGTGACGATCGGTAGATCGCATAAATCTTCGCGCGCGGCGATCTCGGCGGGCGCGATGGTGTAGGAGATGCCGGTGGCTTCGCGATGGACCTCGGGAGGAAAACCGCTCGGCAGGCCGTAGCGGAAAACGATGGATTGGGCCTGGACTTCCGGGTCGTCGGGGTCGCCCATGACTTTGACGATCTGCGCTTGCGGCGGCGCCATCGCCGTGCCGAAGCGGGTGATCTCCGCGGCGATGACTTTGCCTTCTTCGGGGTTTGCTGCAGATGGATCGAGGCGGATAGCGCCGACCCGCGCGTCCATCGGAATCAGATAAGGCTGGCGGTCGATGATGTTGTAGGTCCCGAGCAGGCGCTTCTGGGCGCGCTCCAAAATTTGCACGACATGGGTTTCCGCACTGCCGCGAGCGTTGCGGTCCACGCGCACCATGGCTTTATCGCCGTGCATGACCCGGCGCATCTCGCGCCGGTTCAAATACAAATCTTCGGTATCGCGCTCGTCGGGAATCAAAAAACCGTAGCCGTCGGGGTGGGCGTGGACCCGTCCGGTGACCAGGTTTTGACGGTCGGGCAAGGCGTAATGGTTTTTTTTCAACCGAGTCAGGCGGCCCTCACGGCAAAGGCCGCGCAGACTTTCGATCACCAGCTGGAGCTCGTGGCCGGCGAAACCGGCGCGGCGATGAATTTCGATCGGCGTCAAGCGCGAGCGCGGATGCGTGAGAAAGAGAGTGAGAATTTTTTGCGCTGCGGCTTCTTCCGACGCCGAAGCTCCAGGAGTTTGCTGTTTCATTGATTTGTCGAGCTATTCCCGTTTGCGGCTTGGTAATCGGCGGCTCTCGAACAAGCCCGCGCATAACCGATTTATGGTCGATTTCTTCGGATGGCACGACCCGCTAGTGTGGTGGTCCAGAAATTCGCTGAATAAATCTCCCCCTGCCCCTCATTTTCGAAGAGGGGTTTAATTAATCCTTTTGATAACATTCCCCCTTTGAAAAAGGGGGATCGAGGGGGATTTGAAGACAGCTTCATGGTACCTGTTGTACCAACTTTTTAAACGAACTTCAGGGATAGGGCACTAGCGCTCCGCTCCATCAGCCTCGCCGTAAAGCTCGGTCATGAACCAGTCGTCCTTCATCTCGGCCGGCCGCGGGATTTCTCGCAAGCGCACATCTTTCTTGATCGACTCTAAAATATTGCGCGCCACGTCCAAAAAATCGGTCATCGCCAGCAGCACGACGACGGCTTTTTCGCGGTCCACGGTGCGAATGATGCCGACCTCCTCATAAGATTCGAAGAGGAATTTCACGTAAGCAATATCGGCGGGCGACAATTCAAGATAGATATCGTGCAATGACAATGGACTTCCCTTCAACGGTTGAGAAAACGCTCGAGGGCATCGGGCAGCCAGCGCTTTCCTTCCTTTGCAGATTCATCGCCAGCGCCATCCGACCCACCTCGCGACCCCGTGCCGCCTCGCAGCGCCTGGGCCAGAGCGCGATTTTCCAGATGGACGGCAATGTCGGGAATCTTGCCTTCTGCGCGGAAAGAAATCGACAGCCGGCTGCGCCGGTCGAGCAGATAACGAATGAAACGGTAATCGCGCTGAACCTCCTGGGTTAAGCGCGGCGAGAGAACGATCGAGCCGTTCCAGTTGGTCGAGCGGTCAAAACCAATCCAGCCGGCGCCGGTGATTGTGTAATCGGAAGTTGTGATCACAAGGTCATCGGTGGAGACGCGGTTTTGTTCGATAGTAAAATTTGCTTTGAGCGAATCGAAGTTGGTGTCGGGCCGGTTGACCAGGGCGGAGAAACCCGGCGGCAAACGCGATGCCGAAGCAACCGACACCGAAGCGCCGCTACCCCGGAGCAAGAGCTGGCTGGCCAGATTAAAGTTCCTAATGATACCGCCCCGAACCAGAGTCGCACCGGAGCCTTTGAGATCCTCTTTAGCTTTGGCATCCTGCGCGCTGGTCACTCGGAAATGTCCCTGACCGCTCAATTGTCCTTGGAGGCGGTCCCGCAGCGGCGGCAACAGCCGGCCCATCAAGGCGCGCATCTCGACGCCGTCGACCTGGGCGGCGAGTCGTAGCTCGCGGCTACCGTCCATGGCCGCGGTCCAATAACCGTCGGCGCGGAATACGCCGTCCAGCATCCGGGCCCAAACGTTTTTGAAGCTGAGACCAGTGCTGGCCAAAACGACATCGGCACGCAGGTCTTGATAGGGAAAATTGATGAAGTCCCCCTGTGGCGAAGCGATCGAACCGGTTAGTTGCCAGTGACCATTGGCGAAATAGATCTCGCCTACGCCTTTGACGCTCTTGAGCTGCAGCGGTGCGTCAGCGCCGACGGCGGGCAAGGTCGAAAGATCGACCTCGGGCGAGCGGAGATTAAACGCCAAACGGGGGGCGAGTAGGTCTGCGATGGCGCCTTCGAGAAAATAATTGGAACGGCCCAGGCGGAAGCGCACAGCTTCGAGACGCGCGCTCTTGCCGGTGAACGCCACCTCAGCGCGTAGATTTTCCAGGTCGCGGCCGCCTGCGACATGCTTGAGGACGGCATCATCGAGCTTGAGTCGACCGGTCAAGTTCCAATCGCCGTCCGAAGGCATTAAACTCTTGGCGATGGTCGCGTCAAGATCAAACTTGCCGGTGCTATCAACCAATGTCGGCGCCGCGAAGTATTTGCGCCATGCCGGCAGCGAGCTGCGACGGCTGTGGAGCTTCAACTGCAGCCGCGGCGCCGACGCGAAGTCAATGGTGCCGCTAAAGCCGAGCTTGTTTGTGCCGAGTTGCAATGCAGATTCCTGAACCACCAGCAGGTGTTTGCCCCGGGACAGCCGGGCCCGGATGGTCGCGGGCGAGTCCGTTGCCTTGCGAAACCAACTGCCGTAGTCGACTTCGGCTTTGTCGGCGCGCACGAGCGCGCCGATGCGCAAGGTTTGCCAGGTTCCTTCGAAGCGGCCGTAGACATTCACGGTGCCGTCGGTGATTAGGGCTTCGGGTAGATTTTGCGCCAAAAACTTTAAGTGGCGCAGTTGTGCCAGCGAAAGAGGTTCGATGGCCAGCCGGCCCTTGAGTTGCGCGTCTTCCCAAGTGTGTCGCTCGGTGAACTGAACGCTGCCGTTGATCACCGCATTGTAGTCCGATGAGCCGAACAGCGGAATTTTGAGCGTGACGTCGTCGAGGCGCGGCCGCTCCAGGGTGCCGCTGGCCTTCGCTTGCAATGCCATGGGTCCGGTTACATCGAGCTCGCCGGGGATTTTGTCCCGCAGCGCGGCGATGGCGCGGGCCACGACGGGAACGCGGAGCGAGTCAAATCGAAGGGTCAGATCGACGCCGCGCTGCGACCAGGAGCGATTCTCCGGGGGCGGAGAGATCTCGCCGTCGACTCTCAAGTCCTGGCCGAGCCCCTCGGTCAGTGCGGCGCGGATGCGAACCTCAGTGGTTTCCCCCGGCGCGAAGCCCCGCACGTTGAGCGAAATGTTCCTGATACGGAGCTCGGCGGGCTCCCTGATCGAACGATCGAGATAATCAACCCGGCCATGTTCGATGCGAACCTGATCGACGGCGAAGCTTAGCGGAGTCGGCTTGCGCTCGGGCACCGTGGGCTTCAGCCTGGGCAATTTTCGCAACTCCGTTTTGCGGTCGACCAGCGCTGCGAGATTGAGCTGGCCGGATTCGTCGGTGATGACCTGGAACTCGGGATCGTTGAGGGTTAAGGAAGAAATCACCAGGCGGCGGAAGAGCAGGTCCCAAACGCTCACGCCGAGAACGAGTTGGCTGGCTCGCAGGAGCGGTGTTGCCGCGAAACGTGGGTCATCGGCAATGCGAAAATCTCTGGCGACGAAGCCGGGCCGGCCGAACAGACGGATTTCCAGGCTGGCAAATCTCACGTCCTGGCCGAGGACTTTTTGCAGCTCCTGGCGCACCTGGTCGCGGTGGCGCGTGGCGAGAACGTTGAACGATTCGACCAAGGCCGCGACCGCGACCACCGAGACGATCAGGATCACCAATAGAAGTCTGCGCAGGCTTTTCATCGCGCTGACGACGGAGTATCAGAGACAAGGCGATGGAGTCGGACGGTTAGGTTCGGCGGTCGAATCCCAGCTGAGGTTAAAACGATGACAGCGGCGTCCGGAATCAGTGAAACGGGTCACCTTCCAACTGGCATTTGTCTTCGATCAAATCGCCTACGGGATGCTTTCGACGACCGTGGCGATGCCCTGGCCGACGCCGATGCACATGGTGGCTAACCCGTAGCGGCTGCCGCGCTTCTTCATCTCATGGACGAGCGTGGTCATGATGCGCGCGCCGCTGCAGCCGAGCGGATGGCCGAGCGCAATGGCGCCGCCGTTAACGTTCAAGCGATTCAAATCGATCCCAAGCTCGCGCGCGCAGGCGAGCACTTGCGATGCAAAGGCTTCGTTGAGCTCGACCAGATCGATCTTGTCGATGGTCAAGCCGGCGCGCTTGAGCGCTTTTTCGCTGGCCGGGATCGGTCCGATGCCCATGTAGTTCGGATGCACGCCCGCCGCCGCGGAGGCGATGATACGCGCCAGCGGCTTAAGCTTCATCTGCTCGGCTTTTTGCGGGGTGGTGATCAAGAGCGCCGCTGCGCCGTCCGACAGCGGCGATGAATTGCCCGCCGTTACGCTGCCGCCTTTTTTGAACGATGGCTGAAGGCCGGCGAGAATTTCCAAGGACGTGTCTGCCCGCGGTCCCTCGTCTGTGTCGCGGATTACCGGCGCGCCTTTGCGTTGAGGAATCGCCACCGGAATGATTTCTTCCTTGAGCCGCCCCTCTTTCTGGGCCTTGAGCGCTTTCTGGTGGCTGCCGAGCGCCCACTGATCCTGGTCTTCGCGGCTGATGTGATATTTATCGGCGACGTTCTCCGCGGTTTCCCCGTTGTTGATCAAGGAATAGAGCTCTCCCATGCGCTTGTTGGGAAAGCGCCAGCCGAGCGAGCTGTCGTACATCTGGACATCGCCCCGCTGAAAAGCGTTGGCCGGCTTGCCCATTACCCAAGGGCCGCGGGTCATACTCTCGACGCCGCCGGCGATGAACAGATCGCCGTGATCGGTTTCAACCGCGCGCCCGGCTTGATTGATGGCTTCGAGTCCCGAGCCGCAGAGTCGATTGACGGTGGCGCCGGGAATCGTGTAGGGCAGGCCCGCGAGCAACGAGGCGTTGCGCGCGACGTTGCGTGAATCTTCGCCGGCCTGGTTGGTGCAGCCGAAATAGACGTCTTCGATTTCGTCCTTGTTGATGCCGGTTTTTTCCACGAGTTTGGCAATGATGTGCGCCGCCAAGTCGTCGGTGCGGAGGTCCTTGAGTATGCCGCCGTGGCGTCCCATCGGTGTGCGCACGGCTTCAACGATGACGGCTTCTCTCATGGCTTCACCTGACCTTCACTGTATCGGTAAAATCCCCTACCGCTGCTCTCGCCGAGAAAACCTGCAATGACGAGCTTCTTGAGCAGCGGCGTTGGACGGTAGCGGTCATCGCCGGTCTCGCGTTGCAAGCCTTCGAGCACGGCGAGCACTTCGTCCAGGCCAATCTGGTCCGCCCACTTGAGCGGACCCTGAGGATAATTGACGCCGAGGCGCATGGCGACATCGATCTCTTCGGCGCCGGCCACGCCCTCTTCGAGGCTTCTTGCCGCTTCGTTAATAATTAAGCTCAAAATCCGCGGAAAAGTAAGGCCGGCGCTGTCCTTGACGCGCACGGTGTTTTTGCCGAGGGATTGAAAGAGCCCTTCGGCTTGCGCCATGGAGGATTCGTCCGTTTTCAAACCGGCCGTGAGCTCTACCAGCTTGCGGTCTTTAAGCGGGTAAAAAGTGGCGAAACCGACGAGCCGCTGCGGATTTTTTATCCAGGACGCCATCACCGTCGTCGCTGAACGCAAGCAGGAGCTGACGATCACCGCCGACGGTGGCAGGACGGCGTCGAGCCGCTGCAATAAGTCGCGTTTGCGCTCTTCAGCGCCGCTCTCGGTGTCGACCACGCAGGCGGTGCCGGGAGCCACCGCAGCCGGATCGCTCAGACGCGTTGCCTCCAGCCCCTTTTCCTGACCAAGGCGCAGCAGCTCATCTGTCAGGCGGCTGGCGCCGATGATAGCAAGACTACTTTTTGTCATAGCTGTAAAAACCCCGACCGGTTTTGCGTCCCAGATTGCCGCCCATCACCATCCGTTGCTGGATCGGGCTCGGGCGAAAGCGCGGGTCCTCGAAGAACGAGCGGTAAAGCGATTCGGTGGCGGCGAAGTTGATGTCGTTGCCGATCAAGTCCATGAGCTCGAACGGGCCCATGCGAAAATTGCCCGCTTCCTTCATGATCCGGTCGACGGTTTCTACCGTCGCGCCCCCATCGCCGAGGATGCGCAGTCCCTCATTGTAAAATGGCCGGGCGATGCGATTGACGATGAAACCGGGCGTGTCCTTGGCGCGCGCCGGCGTCTTGCCCATGGCGCGCATCAAGGCGGTGGCTTTCTCGATGGTCGCCGCGCTGGTGCGGTCGCCCTGAATCACTTCCACCAACGCCATCAGAGGCGGTGGATTGAAAAAGTGCAGACCCAGGACGCGCTCTTGACGTTTCGTGCTTGCGGCGATCGCCGTGACATTGAAGGACGATGTGTTGGTCGCGAGCAGCGTCTGCGGCTCGCAGATGGCATCGATCTGTTTGAATATATCGCGTTTGAGCTCCAGTTTTTCCGGTGCGGCCTCGATGACCAAGGCGGCGCTTTGGCAGTCCTCCAGTTTTGTCGAGGTGGTGAAGCGGTCGAGGATCTCCTGCTCTTGGTCGGCGCTCAGCTTGCCGCGCTCGCGGCTGCCTTTGAGGAAATTGCGCACGCGATCCAAACCGGTATCGATGAACTCCTGCTTGATGTCGTAGACCAAAGTCGGAAATCCGGCTTGAGCGGCGACTTGGGCGATGCCTGCGCCCATAGTGCCGGCGCCGAGGACGGCGATCTTTTCGGGTTTGGTGGCCATAGCTTTTCTCAGTTCCTAGTTTCCGGTTTCAAGTTTCTGGTTTTGAACCGGCAACCAGAAACTAGCAACTAGAAACTATTTCCCGGTAAACACCGGCGGGCGTTTTTCCAAGAACGCTTTTACGCCCTCATCGTAGTCGGAGCTTTTGCCGGCGATTTCCTGCAAATGAGCCTCATAATCGAGATCGGCTTCCAGGTTCGCCAAATTGGCATGATTCACCGCGCGCTTGATCAGGCCGATCCCGCGCGGTGCTTTGGCCACGCGCTCGGCGATCTCCCGCGCCGACGCGGCGAATTCCGCGGCGGGGAAAACTCGCGCCACCAAGCCGATGCGCTGCGCTTCCCGGGCGTCGACGCTGTCGCCGAGAAGTAAAAGCTCCATCGCTTTGCTCAGTCCGACCAGCCGGGGCAGGATGAAGCTGCCGCCGGAATCGGGCGCCAAACCGACGCGGACAAACGACTGGATGAACCTGGCCTCTTCCGAGGCGATGCGCAGGTCGCAGGCGAGCGCGAAATTGCACCCGGCACCGGCGGCGACGCCGTTAACCGCCGCGATCACGATCTTTTCCATCTGGCGGATCTGGCGGATCATCGGGTTGTATTTTTCGCGCAGCGATGCGCCCAAAGATCCTTTTTGTTCCGGTGTCCTGCCTTTGAGATCCTGGCCGGCGCAGAACGCTCGGCCGGCACCGGTGATCATCAGGCAGCGGACTTCCATATCGCGCTCGCCGTCCTTCAGCGCTTCGAGCATTTCCTTGTTCATCTGTGGCACGAAGGCGTTCAAGGCCTGGGGCCGATTGAGCGTGATGGTCGCCACGCCGTTTTGTTTCTCGTAGAGGATGGTCTCGTGGGCCACGGCTGATGCTCGTTTCTATTTGCCTTTGAATTCGGGCTTGCGCTTTTCCAGAAAGGCTTTCATGCCTTCGCTGCGATCTTCGGAAGCAAACAGCAAGTAAAAAGACTTGCGCTCGAATTCCAATCCTTCTTCGAGCGGCATGTTCGCCGCTTTGAGCACGGCTTCTTTCGCCGCCTTGAGCGCGAGCGCAGGTTTGGCGGCGATTTTTCTGGCGACCGCCTTCGCTTCTTCCAAGAGCAGCTCGACCGGCACGATGCGATTGACCAAACCCAGTCGCTCCGCGTCATTCGCGTTCAGCACGTCGCCGGTCAGCACCAGTTCCATGGCGCGGTGCTTGCCCAAGACATGAGTCAAGCGCTGGGTGCCGCCGCTGCCCGGGATAATTCCCAGATTCACTTCCGGCTGGCCGAAGCGCGCGGTTTCGGAGGCGATGATGATGTCGCAGCTCATCGCAAGTTCACAACCGCCGCCCAACGCAAAGCCGCTGACGGCCGCGATCACCGGTTTGCTGATTCGGTTGATTTCATCTCGGTAAGCGAGCCGTTCTAAAATTCGTTCGTCGAAGGGACCACGGTCGGCCATCTCCTTGATATCGGCGCCTGCGGCAAAAACTTTTTCTCCACCGGTGACGATCATCACCCGCATTGCCGGGTCTCGATCGAGCTCCTGCAGGGCCAAAGAAAGATCTTTGACCAAGCCATAGGAAAGTGCATTGAGTGCCTGGGGACGGTTGAGCGTGACGACGCCGATCGCGCCGTCTTTCTCAACGATGACGTTCTCGAAGTTCATGTCGGCTTTTTAGAGATACACCAGTGTGGGGGGTGATTCAAGGTAGGTTTTTTGCGTTAACCGATGAAATTTCCGCCACATTTGGTATCTGTTTCTGGCAGCTTGGTCTTGGGTTGGAATGAGGTTGGCTTTAATCTTATATTTTTATGGGTGGCCAATCATGATCAAGGCCGTAACGGTGGATCTCGGCGGCGTCCTGTTTTCGGAGGGCAAGTCCGTCGTATTGAGCAAGTTGGCGACGCAGGGCTACGACCGGGCGGTGGTTGGCGCTATATTATCGTCGCCGCAAAGCATTCTGCTGCGCAAAGGACTGATGACCGACCAGGAATTCTGGCGCTGGGCGGAGCAGCAATTGCCGCCAGGTTACGATAGCACTCTGATCAAAACCGAATGGTATGACGGCTACATCCTTGACCAGGAGATTTATGC
>JBLMXG010000388.1:0-9428 GCA_050257635.1 Chloroflexota bacterium | reverse complement strand
ATCATGTAGCCAAAATCCTTGACAAGAGATTGAAAACTGAAGGAAACTCGGTCTCTATACAAAGGCCAAGCTGGGCAATCGCACGCCAGTATATCTAATGGCAAGTTAGGCGCTTAGAGGTGAAGTGGTGAAGACACCAAACGTGCGGAACTACTACTCGGCTTTCCAAGAGCAGTTTCGCCTCCAATCCGCGATTCTTACCGGCGTGCTGCCTCATGCGGGAGAGCGAGGCAGAAATAATGAGGAGAGATTTCGCGAATTTTTAAGTAGAATTCTCCCGAAACGATATTCGGTCGGGTCAGGCTTCGTTATATGTTCCGAGCCATCCATCCCCGTTAGCAGCCAAACCGATGTCGTACTGTTCGACGAATTTGAGAACTCTCCGATTCATCGTGAGCTGAGCTCTCACGTTTACCCCGTGGAGATTGTCTACGGTACTGTGGAGGTAAAAGGACGGCTCGAAAAACGCGACTTGCCGAAGATTTGCAGGGACATCGCCAAAATTCGCGCCCTCGGTGCTCACAGATACTACCTGCAATACGGAGCCGTGAAGAAATCCGACGACCAACCGGATGCGCGTGTCGTAGTCAAACACGAACTGCACTCGGGTCTTCCGCCTCGTGCATTCGTTTTCGCATATGAGCAGCGCGGCTGGAAAAACCATCTGACCTAGTGGAGAGCCTCAAGGAGGCAGCAACAGAGTTTCCAGCCCATATTCACGGTTTGGCGGTCCTTGATCGCGACTGGCACGTCTATCAAGAAGCTTTCGCAAAAAAGGGTCCGCAGTTTCACGGGTGTGAGGGTGACGCCTTGCTAAAGTTCGTGAGTGGGATGCTCCATTCGATCGGCAGCATCCCAATGATGTCCATGTCAACAGATAGGTACTTCCAAGATGTCGCCTAACAAACACGCGGAGCAGACAGTCAAAATTCTCACGCCTCTTGCTGGAGCGAGGGCGGCACCACTTTATCTGCAGCACCTGTGTGGCGTTGGGCGGCCAAAAATCAGGAGGCCTCGGATAGTGGATCCGATCAGACGCAAAGTACTGAAACAAACGCACAGCCGTAACGGCGATGGCCGCAACGCGGTGTGTATTAACTCAATAAACTAGACAACGAGGAGTCATATGTCGTTCTACGAAAAAGGCTCCGTGCGCATCCAATATGAAGAAGCCGGTTCCGGCTTCCCGTTGTTGCTCGTCCCCGGCGGAGGATTGAACTCGACGATCGCCGGCTTGAAACGCGGCGTGCCCTTTAACGCGATCGAAGAGTTCAAGGGAGAATATCGCTGCATCTTCTCGGATATGCGCAATGCCAATGGCGGCCAGTCCTCCGGCCCGCTCGAGATCGATCGGCCTTGGGATGCCTACACCGATGACCATATCGGAGTGATGGATCATTTAGGAATCGACAAGTTCATGGTGATGGGCTTCTGCATCGGCGGTCCCTTGATTTGGAACCTTCTGAAGCGGGCACCCGATCGCATCGTCGCGGCCGTGCTGGCGCAGCCAAGCGGATTCCGCCCGGAGCTGCCCACCCACTCCTACGACGGCAATATGAAAGGCTGGGGTCCGGACTTGGTCAAGCGCCGGCCCGACATCACGATGGAGATGGTCGAAAAATTTCTGACCAAGATGTACCGCACCAACGCAGACTTCGTCTGGACCGTGACGCGCGATTTCGTGCGCAATTGCCGCACGCCGGTGCTGATCCTGCCGGATGATACCAAGCCGCATCCCTACGCTGTCGCCATGGAGGCGGCAATGCTCGCGCCGAAGGCGGAAGTGAGCATGTTCCCCTGGAAGGAGCCCAAGGAGCGGATTCCCCTGGCGGTGCGTCAGATACGTTCTTTCCTCCGGGCGCATCGGCTCGGTTCTGTATAGACGGCGGCCCCTTACCCCGAGGCCGTTGACGCCCACTGACCGTGTGAAATTTTGCTACGCCGTCGAACTTGCACCGCAACCGAACTGGTCGGGGCCTTACGCCGCCGTGGCTGAGCGCTAACATTACACCACTAGGCTCGCCAACATGCCAACAGAAGAAATGCTACAAGAATTTCGTGCCTGATCCCGAGTTCTAAAGCCTTGACAACGCCAGCTTCCCAGCACTAGCGTGAGTTCACAAATTGACATTCTCTCTTCCTGAAGGAGGCGTTATGTTCGATATCAAAGGAATCAGAACGTTTGCCACCAGCGCCAAGGATCTCGACAAGGCGGTGGAGTTTTACACCAAGGTGATCGGCGGCCAGATCGTCAAAAAAGTCGAACCGACCGAAGAGCAATTAAAATCGGGCCAAGTGAAAGAGGTCGACGTTCGCCTCGGCAACTTCGAGGTCCACCTGTTCGACGCGTCGATCAAGCCGCGTGCGGTCGACCCGCATCATACGCTGAACATACCCTGGCAGGAGCAAGAAAAATCCTTGACGGCGCTCAAGGAGATCGGCGCCAATATCGAAAAAGTCCGCCCGCACCGCGACGGCGTGAGCTACTCGATCAACGTCTTCGATCCAGACGGAAACCGCTGGGAGCTATCGTTCGCCAAGGGGAACTGACAACCGTTCCAGACGTTCCAATGGTTCCATTCGTTCCAGCCGTTCAAAAAATCAACGAGTTTGTTTAACACATGGAACTTTTGGAACCACTGGAACACTTGGAACCAGCGTCGAATTTTTAATTGTATTTCTTAAGCACTTCCCTCGCGATCACCATGCGCATCACTTCCGACGCGCCTTCGGTGATCATCCGGCTGCGCTGATCGACGAACCATTTCGCCAGGGGCAAGTCGAGTGTGAGGCCGATGCCGCCGTGGATCTGCAGCACGCGGTCGACGACGCGGAACGACATCTCGTCGGCGAAAAGTTTCGCCATGTAGGCTTCGTTGCGGATGTCTTGCTTCTGATCGTTCTTCCACGCGGCTTGATAAACCATCAAGCGAGCGGCGTGCAGCTCCACGTAGGAATCGGCGAGTTTGAAGGTAATACCCTGGCGCTCCGACAGCGGCCTGCCGAAAGTCACCCGCTCTTTGGAATAGCGCGCGCCCATCTCGATGCAGCGCTCGGCCACACCCAGCGCTCGCGCGCCATGCTTGAGCCGGCCGATACCGAGCCACTTCTGCGCTAATTTAAATCCTTCGCCTTCTTTGCCGACCAAATTTTCCACTGGAACCTTCATGTCGTCGAAGGTGATGTGCCAGGGCTCCTCGCCCATCATGGTTTTGTATTTCGTCACCAGCGTCAGGCCCGGCGTCTTCATATCGACCATGAAACAAGAGATGCCACCGTGGGCACCCTTCGCTGGATCGGTAACGGCCATCAACTGGCCGAAATCGGCGTCGCCGGCGCCGGTGATGAAGCGCTTGGTGCCGTTGACGACGTAATGGTCGCCCTGTCGCACGGCGCGGGTTTTCATCGACGCGGGATCGGAGCCGGCGTCGGGCTCGGTCTGCATAAAGCAAAGTTTTTTCTCGCCGTTTCGGATCGGATCGAGAAAACGTTTTTTCTGCTCGTCGTTCAACGCGTAAAGGATCGGCCGGATTTCAGGCCCAAAAATTCCTTGTCCGCGCGACGGCAGCGCGATCGTGCGCGCCAGTTCTTCCCAGACGAGCACTTGCGCCAGGCTGCCGAGCCCGCCGCCGCCGTATTCTTCCGGCACGTCGAACATCCAGAGCCCCATCTCTTTGGTCTTTTTCTCCAACCGCTCGCGGATGTCCGGCTTGAGCTCCATGTTCTCGATGGAGTGCATCTCGATGGGGATCAATTCACGATCGACGAACTTGCGCACCGTGTCTTTGAGCATCTGCAGCTCTTCAGGCAGATTGAAATCCATGCTTTTCCTCCGAAGTCTAACTTCGAACGTTCAGCCGCTTCGCTTTGTTCAACCGCGATGCTTCTTTCAGAAACCTCGCTCCGTTAAATCGCTGCGCTCCTTTCAAGATTCAAACCGATTGTCTGAAACGCCGCTGCCGGACTTCAATCGCGCTCCCCCTTTTTCATCTTCCCCCGCGACGCGGGGGAAGAAAGAGATGGGGGCTTGAACGATTTGAACCTGTTGAACGGCTTGAACGTTTACTTATTTCTTTTCTTCAACCCTATACGACCCCAGCCCCGGCCGGTATTCCTTGCGCGCGAACTGCTGCAAGCCGGGCCGGCCGCCGATCGCCGCTTTGGCCTTATCGGAAATCAGGCCGGAGAGCTCGTAGGCCACGTCGGGATGCGAGTAGAAGGTGTAATACCAGGCCTCTTTCACCGCGTTCAGCGCCGACGGCGCCTTTTCCTTCAAATTGTTGGCGATGTCCATAACTTCCTTGTCCAAGTCGCCGCGCGGCACCGCCTTGGTGATCAGTCCGATACGCTCGGCTTCCTTGGCCGTCATGGTTTTGCCGGTGAGCGCGTAGTAAAGCGCGTGCTTGGGCTGCAGATTCTCGGAGAGGACAATGGTCACCTCACCACCGGGAAAGTGACCAAAGTTGACCTCCGAGAGGCCGAGCTGCACATCGTCCGCAGCAATGGCGATATCGCACCCGGTGACGACTGTGAATCCGCCACCGAACACCCAGCCATTGATCTTGGCGATTACCGGCTGCGGCATCTTGCGCAAAATCTCGTTGCGCCACTGGCGCGACTTCTCGCGCACCTCGTCGCGCACGCGGTCGGGCTGCGAGTCCATCTCGATAAAGTACTGCTTCAAGTCCTGCCCGGCACAAAAGCTCTCGCCGGCGCCGGTGATAACAATCACGCGAGTTTCTTTGTCGTAACGCAAATCCGTCAAGCAGTCGTACATATCGCGGTGCAACTGCGGGCTCATCGCGTTGCGTTTCTCCGGCCGGTTAAAGGTGATAGTCGTCACTCCGTCTTTTTTGTCCACCAACAGAGTTTGATAACTTGCCATTGTGCTTCCTCCTTATGATTTTGCTAACTGAATTTTTACTTTCCCCGTATAGCGATTGAGCGATTCACTTCAAGGCGATTTCCCGAAGCAGCTTCTTCCAGTGCTCCTCGGCTTTTTCATACTGGTCCAGGGTCATGCCCTTCTCCGGGTACCACCGTTTGAAGCCGTAATCCTTGGTCGGAGTCGCGAAGCGGAATTTTTCTTCCATGATCTTCTGTCCCTGGGGTCCGAGCAGGAAGTCCGCGAGCAACAGCGCCGCGTAGGGATGGTTGCTGGCCGCGGGCAACGCTACGCCACCGGCGTTGGTCGGATTCAAGTCCATCGGTACCCACATGGTCGGCGCGCCCTTGGATTGCCCCAGGAGTACGTGGTTGCGGAAAATGGAAATCGACATCGGCATCTCTCCCGCCGCCAGTAGCTCGTGCATCGCGCCGCCGGATATCAAATGCATTTTGAGATGCAATGCGGACATGCGCTTGACGAACTCCTCGCCTTTGGCTTTGATCACGGCGCCGATGAAACGCACACCGGTGGAATCGCCGCTGACGCCGATCTTTCCGGAATTATCGGGTTTCAACAGGTCGGCAAAGCTTTTCGGCACGTCGGCGGCGCGAATCAAGTTTTTGTTGTAGCCGAGCCCGATGATCGACTCGCGATCCGTCGTCCAATAAACCCGCCCCTTGTCCGCCTCTTCCTTGGAATCGTCTGGATAGGAACCGAGGTGCGGCGACAGATACGGCATCAACAACTGGTTGTCGCGCATGAACATCAGTGTCGCCGGCGTGGTTTCGACCAGGTCGACGAGATTGCGCCGCGCCTGCGCTTCCGACATGATCCGTCGAGTGAGATCCGAGCTGCTGGCGCGGTAGGTTTCGACCTTGATCCCCGGGTACCGCGCCTCGAAAACGTTGGCGATGTCACGGTGCGCGGTCAAACTCGTGTACCAGACCAGCTTTCCTTCCTTTTTCGCGCCCGCCAGGAGCATCGCCTCGCGGTCCGCGCCGCGATAGTTGGCCAGCTCCGCCACCGTCTTGGTCTGCGCGGATGCAGATGACGTTATTAGAACAACAAGCAAGATAGTGAGAACCAAGCTTCGCACCGTATACTTCATTCTGTAACTCCCGCTCTGCTCATTTCCTTCCCCTCGACGGGGAAGGACAAAAGTAGGGATGATTCCTGTGCTCGTCCTAGGGCACCCCTACCCCGGCCCTTCCCCGTCAAAGGGAAAGGAGTTCTATCGAAGTTCGCTCCGAGATATCCAACCTCTGCCAGTCATTCATTCCAACGCGCCTTCAGTCTTGAGCGCGGTAATTTTCTCCGGGTCATAACCCACCACGTCGCGCAGCACCGCCTCGGTGTCGCGGCCAAGCACCGGGAACTCCCAGCGCCGCGTCAGTTTTGAATTGACGAATTGCAGCGGGAAATTCGGCAGCACCACCCGCCCCAGGCGCGGATTATCGACGGCGACGATGAAACCGCGCTGCTGCAATTGGGGATCGTTGACCAGGTCCTCACCCGTCTGCACCACGCCGCTCGGCACGCCGCCTCGCTGCAGGCAATCCATCAATGCGAACGGGTCCTGGTTCGCCGTCCACTTCGAAATAATCGCATCCAGCGCCTCGCGGTGAATCAGCCGATCTTCGAAGGATTTGAAGCGCGTGTCGTTTTCCAGCTCGGCGCCCACGAGCTTCGCCAGCTCGGCCCACTGCGTTTCATTTTCCGCCGCGATCGCGCACCAGCGGTCTTCGCCCTTGCACGGGTAGCAACCATGGGGCGCCGCCGAAGGCGAAGTGTTGCCGACGGGCTCGGGATCTTTGCCGCTGGTCACCGCGGCCATCAGGCTCGGGCCGATCATGAACGCCGTCGCCTCCGACTGCGCCATATCGATGAACGCGCCTTTTTTCTCCCGGTCGCGGTGGAGCACGCCCGAGATGATGATGATCGCGCAGAGCACGCCGGAGACGTAGTCCGGGAAAACGGTCTGCGCGCCGACCGGCGGGTGGGTGACGCCGGGGTGGTTCCACAGATAGGTCAAGCCGGTGAACGCGGTGATGTTGACTCCGACGGTGGAATAGTAGCGCTTCGGCCCGGTGGTGCCGAGGCCCGGCATGCGCAGGTTGACAATGTCCGGTTTCACCTTGCAGAGCTGATCGTATGCGAGACCGATGCGCCCGACCACGTCGACGCTGTAGTTGTCGAGTACGGCATCGGCCTTAGCGACGAGGTCGTGCAATACGCCCTGACCCTTCGGATGCTTGAGGTTTACGGCAAATGATCGCTTGTTGCGGTTGAACTCGAGAAAGCGCGGCGAGATGTTGGGATCTTCACCGGTGCCGAAGAAACGAAACGGGTCCATACCGCCCTTGCTCGACTCGACCTTGATCACATCGGCGCCGAGTTCCGCCAGGATCGTCGTGCCGTAGGGACCAGCGAGCACGTGATCGAAACTGACGATGCGCATGCCGTCGAGCGGTCCGTTGCCGCTTCTCTGTCCGGCGCTCGATTGTCGATCGGCCCCCTCTTTTTTCTCCCCCGAGACGGGGGAGATGCCAGAGGGGGAACGCCAACTATCAAGCTCCGGCACGCTCGCCACAGCCAGCCGCTCGCCGTCGATCACGAAAGGCATCGCCGGCTGCTTGGTGGCACCGAAACCAGCGTGGGACACCGGTGCCATGAAGCCGCGCTCGCGCACGTGCTCGTCGTTGGCGAAGCCGAGCGGCGTGTTCACCGGCACGCAGGGGATGCCTTTCTCCTGCAGCAACTCGGTGATCTCCTCCATGGTAAAGCCGCTCAGGTATTTTTCGATCGCCGGGTTGAGTTCGTCCGCGTGGGCACGCCGGTAGAGATTGTTAAGCCAGTCCGGCGCGTCGAACGCCGCAGGATGGTCCTTCCACACGCTCAGGAACAACTTCCAGTGCTGGCGCGTAACGTATAGATAAACAAAGCCGTCGCGGCAGGGAAAAATCTTTGCCGGCGCTACCGAGCCATGCTGGCTCCCAGCCCGCCTGGCGATGGTCTTTTCGTTGGCCCAGAGCCGGATGATATGCTCCTGGGTCGCGAGCGACTCCTGCATGGACGCGTCGACATGGTCGCCCTGCCCCGTGCGCTCGCGCCGATAGAGCGCTGCCAGGACGCCCGCCGCAGCGAAAAGGCTGGCGAAATAGTACGCCTGTGTCTCCGGCGGCCGCACCGGCGCCATCGAAGGGTCCCCGGCGATGTAGAGAAAACCGCTCTGCGCCAGCGCAACGAGATCGTTGTAGGCATAGTTTTTTTTCGGACCGCTCTGGCCGAAGCAACTGATCGATCCCAAGACAATGCCCGGATTGAGCGCCGCCAGGTCTTTGTAGCCGAGGCCTTTGGCTTCCAGCTCGCCGGGTTGAAAGCTTTCCAGCACCACGTCGGCGCTCTCGATCAGTTTGCGAAACTCGACGCGGCCCGCCTCGCTGCTAAGATCGAGCACTTTGCTCGCCTTGCCCGCATTCAAATGCGCGAAAGTCGTGCTCAGTCGCTTGCCGTCGGCGGAGTCGATAAACGGAGGAAGTTGGCGCACCGGGTCGCCCCCCGGCGGCTCGATCTTGATCACCTCCATGCCCAGGTCGGCAAGCACCCGGCCGCATAGCTGGCCGGCCAATCCAGTCAAATCCAACGCTCGATATCCTTGGAGAAATTCCACGCCCATGATCCTTTCATACGATACTTTGATACTGCTGCTAATTGCCGAAAATCTCCCCTTGCCCCTCTTTTCCAAAGAGGGGATTTTTTCCGGTGTCATTTCCCCCTTTGGCAAAGGGGGACCAAGCGGGATTTTCCGGTTCAGTCATACTTCCTCACGCTCCGACGTATTGAATACGCATGGCATTTAAAATCTGTGACGCCTCCGAAACCATACGCTCGACAATTTCCTTCGCCGGGACGTTGTTGCGTTCTTCGCTCAACATTCCCGCCACCTGTCCGCCGGGCACGTGCAGGAGATCGACGTGATCGGCCGCTTCGGCAGCGCGCCGCACTTCGTCCATCGCGTTGCCCTGAAACGGTGTCGGCATGGCTTCGAGTCCGGAATTCATCCAGGCCTTGATGACTTCGCTGCGATAGTGCCGCGCAAAGTGGCCGCTGGTGTAGGCCGTACGTACGAAGTCTTCGGAGCTGCCGTTGAGGATCTGCTTTTTGTAAATCGGGTTGATGCCGCCCTCGCGGGTCACCAGGAACGTCGTGCCGCACCAAACCCCCACCGCGCCCAAGGCCAACGCCGCCGCCACTCCGCGGCCATCGGAGATCCCGCCGGCGGCGACCACCGGTTTGGGTTTCACCGCGTCGACGATCTGCGGGATCAAGGGAAAATTGCCGATGGTGCCGGTGTGACCGCCGGCTTCATAGCCCTGAGCGATGATCACGTCGGCGCCTTTGCGCGCGTGGCTGAGCGCGTGCTTCACCGCTCCGGCGAGCGCCATGACCTTGATGCCGCGCTCGTGCGCCAGCGGCACCACTTCCGCCGTGTCGCCGAGACCGATGATCAAGATCGGCACTTTCTCCTCAAGGATGACTT